>DAOMFB010000032.1:0-14227 GCA_035429585.1 Thermoanaerobaculia bacterium | reverse complement strand
GTGCTAGATCAATTCCTCCCCCACACCCCCTCCATCATCTATGGCGCGCCACACCACGGGGAGTCGAGTGGGTCGAACGCTCCCACTTTATTCCCAAACGGTGGCTGCCCGCATCCCTTGAGTGGGCGGAATGGAACCTGAAGAATATGTGGGGGTCTGAGCACGCGCTAGCGGATGCCAGCCGCTATCAATTCATGAGGAAGTGGTGGAAAGCTGAGAAACCCTTACCCGGACTGCTCTCGCGATTCTGGAATCGTATGCCCGATTGGATGAAAGGTGCAGCGGCCGGTGCCGGCTACGGAGGGGCGTCTTATGCGAACTCACCGAACTGCCCCTGTACTGACGTGGACTGAATGAACATCCTGTCGCTCTTTCGGCCTAGCCGCTCGCAGTTAAAGAACATCGAGCATGCCGTTCTCGATGAGTTCCTCGGGCACTTCCCCGATGAAGCTGCCGAGAAGTTTCGCGCGCAGATGGCAGACGTGAATCTCGTGCAGCGGCACGCGCAGGGGCGCGAGGTATGTCTTTACGTCATGAGGCACGGACGAGTGGCACGAAACCCAGGCTTGCGAGTTCAGAACCGTGCGCGAGAAGCGACCCTCGGAGCACTATTCTTTCGTGTCGCCGGAGTCTCGCAGGATTGGTCTGTGACTTTTAATATGGTGGAAGGCTACTTGTTCTCGTTGGACTTTGACCCGAGCCCGCGCGCTATCTGGGATCGGGACACTATTGAGTGCAAGGGCGTTAGACTTGGCGTATCACCTTTAGCCCCGTCGAGCGACGAGCCAGTCGCGGAGCCAATGCCCGTCCATGAATTACAGGGCTGGCCGAAAGAGCTGGCCGATCGCTACGAGATCCGAGATGTTGATAAGGCGCTTCCCGAACCAGTAAGGCGGCGCAAGCTGGCGGAGCTCGACATTCGTTTGCCCCACGATTATGAACAGCTCCTCGAAGTGTGTGACGGCCTGCGGGTGGACAGCGTTTCCGTGCTCGGCCTTCGAGAGGCCTACACGGTAAACCGCCGCCAGGGTCGTTTCGTCGTCATAGCCGATTTCGGCGGCGAGGCGGCTCTTGGCGTGGATCACCGGGGCGCTCTGTTTGTCTTGCCGTTTCACGAAGAGAAGGCGATGGCGGCTGGGGACTCGCTAAGAGCAGCGATCGAAGCCTGGTTGCTGGGTCGGGGGCGAGTGCAGGATGGGTCAGGCCAGAAGTCCTAGATCGCCGAAACGGCCTCGCCAGCGCCGTGACAGCCATTTCTCAATCCTGTTTTCTGGCCTAGCTCGCCGGCCAGCGGACGCTGGAAAGGAAAGCGGCCCATGCAGCGCCCAGGGCCACAGTGCGTTCTCAGTCATTGGGGTCAAGTCATTGGGGTCAGGTCTGCTATATTGCGATAGACTTCGACGCGAGGGAGTTTCATGTCGCGTCCCCTGCGCCTTGAACACCCTGGCGCCCTCTGGCACGTCACGAGCCGGGGAAACGAGCGCCGCGAGATCTTCCGGGACGACGCCGACCGCGAGCTGTTCCTCGGCATCCTCGGGCGTGTCGTGTCCGTCTTTCGGTGGCGCCTCTATGCCTGGGTCCTGATGGACAACCACTACCACCTCCTCCTCGAGACGCCGGAACCGAATCTCTCGCGCGGTATGCGCCAGCTCAACGGCCTCTACACGCAGCGATTCAACCGGCGGCACGGCCGTGACGGCCACCTGATGCAGGGCCGCTTCAAGTCCATCCTTGTCGAGAAGGAAGCCCACCTGCTGGAGTTGTGCCGCTACGTCGTCCTGAACCCCGTGCGGGCCGGCTCCGCTCGCTCGGCGAGGGAGTGGCGCTGGAGCAGCTATCGCGCCACCGCCGACCTCGAGCGGCCTCCCGAATGGCTCGCGACGGACGGCGTCCTCCCCCTCTTTTCATCCCGAAGGGCGCCCGCCACGCGACGTTACCGGGAGTTCGTTTCGGAGGGACTCCACTCCGGATACGTCCCATGGAAGGGCCTCAGCCACCAGGTTCTCCTCGGTGGTGAGGAATTCGTCGGCAAGGCCGAGCGATGGATGGACAGCCGAGTGCTGGTCCCAGAGATTCCACGCCGTCAGCGGCTTCTGGGCCGACCCGACTTGAAGAGGATCGCCGAGGCGGCGGCCCGGATCTACGGCGTACCGCCCGGCAACATTCGAAGGAAGAGGGGCGGCCCGGTCCGTCTGGCCGTGGCGCTGGTGGCCCGGGAGCAGGCCGCGCTCTCCCTTCGGGAGATCGGCGACTTCCTCGGAGTCCGCTCCTGGTCGGCCTCGCACATGGCTACAGCCGCCCAGAAGCTGGCCGCGGAAGATCCCGTCTTCAAGAGGAGACTCGACGCTCTCGTCGGAGAGCGCTCGTGAACCGCAATTTAGCAGACCTGACCCCAAAGCGGCTCGGGCTCTCATCCGGGAGACCCCATCACTGGGTAAGTGCCGGATGCGCCTCCGCATTGACCCCCCCCCTTCTTCCGATAGCCGTCTCCCGTGAACCTCCGGGCGGCCCCTTCCGGGGACCTTCTGCTGGTCCCGCGAGCGACGAAGGCTGGCCGTGGGGCAGCTGCCGCGCGACGCCGGACTGCAGGCCCTGGGGGCGGGACCGGAGCGGGCGGGGCTGCCCGACACCTACTTTCCCACCGTCATTGACATGCTGAGGCATACGATCTAGCCTGATTCGTATGCGCACGACGCTGGATCTTCCCGAGCCGCTCGTCGAAGAAGCCCGGAAGAGCCTCGGCTTCAAGTCCAAGACCGACACCGTCGTCTTCGCCCTCCGGGAGGTCGTCCGCCGGAGCCGCGTCGAGGACCTGAAGAAGCTCTTCGGGTCGATGGATCTTCAGATCGACGTTCCCCGCTCGCGCCGCCGTTCCGCACGCCGGGCGTGATCGCCGTCGACACGTCCGTCTGGATCGCGGCGTTGCGAGACGCCTCGAGCCGCGAGGCCGTCCACCTCGGCGAGCTTCTCGATGAAGGACGGGTGGCTCTTCCCGCGCCTGTTCGGGTCGAGCTTCTTTCGGGGGCCTCGTTGGCCCAGCGGCGGCAGCTTCTCGCCGGCTTCGCCGCGATTCCGGTCCTCTATCCGTCCCGTGAGACGTGGAGCCGGATGGAGGCATGGACGGAGGTCGCCTCCCGGAGAGGGGAACGTTTCGGGGCCGCCGATCTCCTGATCGCGGCCCTCGCCGAGGAGTCCGGAGCGGCCGTCTGGTCCCTCGACGCCGACTTCGAGAGACTCTCGAAGCTCCGGCTCATCCGCCTTCACCGGCCCTAGGCCCGAAGACCCCCTCTCGGACCCGGGACCTCCGATGACAAGCCTCCCCGGATGAAGCAGTTGCACCATATCCGCGGGGAGGGCTGGAGGAGGATAGTCTCGCCGCCGTAAGGGCAGGGGGGCTCCGTGTACAAGATCGTCAAGCGCGAACAGTTCTCCGACGTGACCTTCCTCTGGGACGTCCACGCGCCCGACGTGGCGCAGGCGGCCCGGCCGGGCCACTTCGTCATGGTCCGCCTCCGGGACGGGGGCGAGCGGATCCCGCTGACCGTGGCCGACTACGACCGCGACTGGGGAACGGTGACCATCGTCGTCCAGGCCCTCGGGAAGACGACGAAGGAGATGATGCGGGACTACAAGGAAGGGGACAGTTTCGCCGACTTCGTCGGGCCCCTCGGTCTCGAGAGCCACGTCGGGAAGGTGGGGCACGTCGTCCTCGTGGGCGGCGGCCTCGGCGTCGCGCCGGTCTTCCCGCAGCTGCGCGCCTTCAAGGAGGCCGGGAACCGGACGACGGGGATCATCGGCTTCAGGTCGAAGGACCTCCGGTTCTGGGAGGACAAGTTCGGCGCGTACTGCGACGACCTGATCGTCTGCACCGACGACGGCAGCTACGGGAAGCCCGGCTTCGTGACGGTCGCTCTGAAAGAGCTGCTCGAGAAGGAGAAGCCCGACCTCGTCGTGGCGATCGGCCCGCTCCCGATGATGCGCGCCTGCTCCGAGGTGACGCGCCCCTTCGGCGTGAAGACGATGGTCTCCCTGAACGCGATCATGGTGGACGGGACGGGGATGTGCGGCTCCTGCCGCGTCTCCATCGGCGGCGAGACGAAGTTCGCCTGCGTGGACGGCCCCGACTTCGACGGCCACCTCGTCGACTTCCCCGAGCTGCAGAACCGGCAGGAGCGCTTCAAGTCGCAGGAGACCGTCGCGAAGGAGGACTTCGACAAGGTCTGCTCCATCGAGACGCAGCTCTTCGAGCTGAACAAGCGGAACTACAAGAAGTTCAGCCAGCTGCCCGAGAAGGCGATGAAGATGCCCGAGCGCGACGCGGCGGAGCGCTCGCGGAACTTCGAGGAGGTGAACCTCGGCTACACGATGGCCGACGCCCTCATCGAGGGAGAGCGCTGCATCCAGTGCACCCGCCCGACCTGCATCGCCGGGTGCCCCGTCGCCATCGACATCCCCCGCTTCATCCGGCACCTCATCGTCCGCGACCTCCCGGGCGCGCTCGCCGTCATTCAGGAGAGCAACCTCTTCCCGTCCATCTGCGGCCGCGTCTGCCCGCAGGAGACGCAGTGCGAGATCCAGTGCATCCTCGAGAAGAAGATGGAGCCGGTGGCCATCGGGCGCCTCGAGCGCTTCGTCGGCGACCACGCTCCGCTTCCCGAGATCCACCCCCCCGCCAACGCCGGGCAGCTCGGGAAGGTGGCCGTCGTCGGCTCCGGGCCCGCGGGCCTCGCCTGCGCCGGGGACCTCGCGCGCAAGGGCGCCGACGTGACGATCTACGAGGCGCTCCACGTCATCGGCGGAGTCCTGAACTACGGCATCCCGTCGTTCCGCCTGCCGCGGACGACGATCGAGCGCGAGGTGGGCGTCCTGAAGAAGCTGGGCGTGAAGTTCGAGACGAACAAGGTCATCGGGAAGACCTTCACCATCCAGCAGCTCCTCGGCGAGATGAAGAACGACGCCGTCTTCATCGGGACGGGGGCCGGGTTCCCCACCTTCCTCGGCATCCCGGGCGAGCAGGCCCGGCAGGTCTACAGCGCCAACGAGTTCCTCACCCGCGTCAACCTGATGGGGGGCGACCACTTCCCGTTCGAGGACACGCCCGTGGCCCTCGGGAAGAGGGTCGTCGTCCTCGGCGCCGGCAACACGGCGATGGACTGCCTGCGCGTCTCGCGCCGCCTCGGCGCCGAGGAGGTCCACTGCCTCTACCGCCGGACCGAGTCCGAGGCCCCCTGCCGCATCGAGGAGCTGCGCCACGCCAAGGAGGAGGGGATCCACTTCCACTGGCTGATGAGCCCCACCGAGATCCAGACCGACGACAAGGGCAACGTGAAGGCCATCGTCGTCCAGAAGATGGAGCTCGGCGAGCCGGACAAGTCCGGGCGGCGCCGCCCGGTCCCGATCAAGGGGGCCTTCGAGACCTTCGAGTGCGAGACGGTCATCTACGCCCTCGGCACCCGCGCCAACCCCGTCATCTCCCGCTCGTTCCCGGAGCTTTCGGTCCGGGGCGAGGGGTACATCAACGCCGACCAGAAGACGCAGGCGGCGAACGTCCCGGGCGTCTTCGCGGGCGGCGACATCGTGACGGGCGGCGCGACGGTCATCCTCGCCCTCGGCGCGGGGCGCCGCGCCGCGCGCGCCATCGAGAAGTACCTCAAGACGAAGGAGTGGCCCGTCGTCCTCGACGACGAGGCCGCCGCCGGGGCCGCGAAGATCCCCGAGGCGGTCGAGGCCGCATGCCCGAAGTGCCGCCGCCCCTTCCAGGAAGGCGACACGGAGGAGCACATCTGCTGCGCCGGCGAGAAGGTCGTCTGGACCTGCGGCACCTGCCAGAAGGTCTCCGAGGGCTTCGCGTTCCCGTACGGGCTCTGCCCGGCCTGCGGCGGCACGCTCTCGCCGGGGCACGACACGAAGATCGAGTCCGAGGCCGCCGTCCAGGCGATCCGCCACGCCTTCGAGATCGAGCTGGGCGGGCTCTCGTTCTACGCCCGCGGCGCCGACGAGGTGGAGGGGAAGGACCCCGACCTGGCGAAGCTCTTCCGCGAGCTGTCGGAGATGGAGCGCGGGCACATGGACATCCTCGCCCGCCGCTACCACATCGCGGCGCCGGAGGGGGCCGTCACGAAGAACATCTCCCCGGCGCAGGTGGCCGTCTTCGCCGGCGCCGTCCTGAAGGACGTCTCCGGGGCGGCGCTGCTCAAGCTCGCGGTCCACCTCGAGAAGCGGGCGCGGCACTTCTTCCTCGAGACCGGCGGGAAGTTCCCGGCGGGCTCGCCCGAGTGGAAGCTCTACCGGGAGCTCGAGGCCGAGGAGCGGGAGCACGTCGACCTGCTCTCGACCGCGCTCGCGCGCCACCTCGCCGAGAAGCCGATGGTCGTCTGACGCCCCCGCCGACCGGGCCTACGGGAAGACGAAGAAGTCCGGGTCGTAGAGCATCGTCCGGTTCCCGGCCGGGCTGTGGTACTCGGTGTACTGCCCCCGCACCGTGTCCGTCACGGCGATCCAGAACTCCACGTCCGTGAACGTCGGGATCGAGATCCACGCCTTTCCGTTGTCCGTGGCGGTGTTGATCCGGATCAAGTATTCGTAGAGCGTCCCGTCAGAAAGCCAGAAGGCCGCCGTCGTGTCCGTCAAGCGCGCGGCCGAGAGCGCGGCGACCTGCCCGCCCGCGTACTGGTTCCGCCAGTGGCTCGTCACCTTGTACCGTCCGCCGACGAGGCAGGCCGTCGCGGCGTCGGGCACGCAGCCTGCGGCGGAGGTCGCGATCTTCCGGATCCGGCTGTTCCACGTGTCCGCCACCCAGAAGTTCCCCGCCCCGTCCACCGCCAACCCCGAAGGACCGTTGAACGCCGCCGCCGCCCCGGTCCCGTCGGCGCTGCCGCAGTTTCCCGACCCCGCGAACGTCGTCACGACCCCCTCCGGCGAGATCTTCCGGATCTTGTTGTTGCCGGCGTCCGCCACGTAGACGTTTCCCGACGCGTCCACCGCCATGCCGAACGGCGTCGAGAACGACGCCGAGGTCCCGGTTCCGTCCGCCCCGCCCGTGACGCCCGACCCGGCGAAGGTCGTCACGAGGCCGTCCGGCGCGACCTTCCGGATCTTCTCGTTGCCGTGGTCCGCCACGTAGACGTTCCCCTCCGCGTCCAGGGCGAGGCCGTAGGGCGAGCGGAACGTCGCCGCCGTCCCCTTCCCGTCCGCGCTCCCCTTCTCTCCGGAGCCCGCCAGGGTGGAGACGGTCCCGGACGGCGTGATCTTCCGGATCGTGTCCGTCGCCGTGTTCGCGACGTAGAGGTTCCCCGCGGCGTCCACCGCGATGCCGGTCGGAGCGGCGAAGGTCGCCTCAGCCGCCGGCCCGTCGATGTTTCCGTGCATACCGGTCCCCGCCAGCGTCGTGACGACCCCTCCGGCGGAGACTTTCCGGATCTTCCGGCTGCCCGAGTCGGTCACGTAGACGTTTCCCGCCCCGTCGACCGCCACGCCTCTCGGGTAGAAGAACGTGGCCGCCGCCCCGGTGCCGTCGGTACTGCCGGAGTACCCCGACCCCGCGAGCGTCGTGACGACCCCTCCCGGCAGGATCTTCCGGATCTTGTTGCACCCCGAGTCCGCCACGTAGAGGTTCCCCCGGGCGTCCGCGACGACCCCCTCGGGCCACCAGAACGACGCCGCCGTCCCGGTGCCGTCCGCGCTGCCGAGCTCGCCCGACCCGGCCACCGTCGTCACGACCTGGGCGCCGGCGAGGGCCGGGAGGAGGCTCGCGGCGGTCAGGAGGAAGGCCGCCGCGGAAAACTCTTTCCCCCGAGCGAGATCTCTCATGACCTCACCTCCCCCCTAGAACGCTCCCGGAGGAGGGAAGGTTCCATGGGACGTTCGCATCAGGCGCCCCGCCGGCCCGAGCGGAGGCTGTCTAGAATCCTCGACATGAGCCGACAGCCGAAGGACCTCGCATGAAGCCGTTCCGGACGATCATCGAGCCCTTCCGGATCAAGTCGGTGGAGCCGCTCCGCTTCACCCACCGGGAGGAGCGCGAAACGGCGCTCCGGGAGGCGGGGTGGAACGTCTTCCGCCTCCACGCCGCCGACGTCCTGATCGACCTCCTGACCGACTCGGGAACCGGGGCGATGTCCTCCGCGCAGTGGGGCGCCCTCATCCAGGGGGACGAGTCGTACGCGGGAAGCCCGTCGTTCTACCGCTTCCGGGATGCGGTGCAGGACCTGACCGGCTACCGGCACATCATCCCGACGCACCAGGGGCGCGCCGCCGAGCGGATCCTGTTCCACACGATCCTGAAGCCCGGGCAGGTCGTCCCGAACAACAACCACTTCGACACGACGCGCGCGAACGTCGAGGTGGAGGAGGCCGAGGCGCGCGACCTCGTCGTCCCCGAGGGAAAGGTCCCGTCGGCGCTCCACCCCTTCAAGGGGAACATGGACCTCGCGGCCCTCGAGCGGACGCTCGAGTCGGACGGCGACCGGATCCCCCTCGTCATGGTGACCGTGACGAACAACTCGGGGGGCGGGCAGCCCGTCTCGATGGAGAACCTCCGGGGCGTCCGCGCCCTCTGCGACCGGTACGGAAAGCCCTTCTTCCTCGACGCCTGCCGGTTCGCCGAGAACGCCTACTTCATCAAGCTCCGCGAGCCGGGGTACGAAGGCCGGACGCCCCAGTCGATCGCGCAGGAGATGTTCTCCCTGGCCGACGGCTGCACGATGTCGGCCAAGAAGGACGGCCTCGCGAACATCGGCGGCTTCCTGGCCATGAACGACGACCGGTGGGCCGAGAGCTGCCGGAACCTGCTGATCCTCACCGAGGGCTTCCCCACGTACGGCGGCCTCGCGGGGTACGACCTCGAGGCGATCGCGCAGGGGCTGAAAGAGGTCGTCGAGGAGCCGTACCTCCGTTACCGCCTGAAGTCGACGGCCTACCTCGCCGAGAAGGTGGACGCCGCCGGCGTCCCCACGATCAAGCCGGCCGGGGGCCACGCCGTCTACCTCGACGCGCGGGCCCTCCTGCCGCACATCCCGCCCCTCCAGTACCCCGGCATCGCGCTCGCGAACGCCCTCTACGTGGAGGGCGGGGTCCGCGGCGTGGAGATCGGGACCGTGATGTTCGGCCTCCACCCCGACGGAACGGAGAGCCCCGGTCCGATGGACCTCGTCCGCCTCGCCATCCCCCGCCGGGTCTACACGCAGTCGCACATCGACTACGTGGCCGAGGTCGTCCTCCTCGTGGCGTCCCGGAAGGACCGGCTCCGCGGCTACCGGATCACCTCGGCGCCGAAGGTCCTCCGGCACTTCACGGCCACGTTCGAGCCGCTCGCGTAGCGACCCGGTTCCCGCCGGCGCCCTTGCGGCAGAATAGGGGCGGAGGAGTCCGCCATGGGCGAGAAGGTCACGTTCGCGTCGAACGGCCACACGTGCGAGGGGTACCTGGCCAGGCCGGTGTTCGGTAAGGGCCCCGGGGTCGTCGTCATCCAGGAGTGGTGGGGGCTCGTCCCGCACGTCATGGACATCTGCGACCGGTTCGCGAAGGAGGGCTTCGTGGCCGTGGCCCCCGACCTCTACCACGGCCAGACGACGTCGGCGCCCGACCAGGCCGGCCGCCTCCTGATGGAGCTGGACGTGGAGAAGGCGAACGCCGAGATCGCCGGCGCCGGGAGCTACGTCCTCTCCCGCCCGGAGTGCTCCTCGAAGAGCTTCGGCGTCGTCGGCTTCTGCATGGGCGGCGCGCTGGCGCAGTACGCGGCCACGAGCAACCCGAAGGTGGGCGCGGCCGTCAGCTTCTACGGCGGCTTCAAGAAGGTGCCCCTCGCGTGGGAGAAGCTCGCCGCGCCGATCCTCCTGATCTACGGCGAGATGGACGAGGGGGTGCCGGCCTCCGAGGCCGCGCCCCTCGAGAAGAAGCTGAAGGAGCTGGGGAAGAAGGCCGAGACGGTGATCTACCGCGGCGCTCCCCACGGCTTCTTCAACGACGCGCGCCCGACGCAGTACCGGGAAGAGTGCGCCCGCGACGCCTGGAAGCGGACGATCGAGCTGTTCCGGGCCAGTGTGACGTGACGGTTCGCCGGACCGTCTGCAACCGCGACTGCCCCGACGCCTGCGGTCTCCTCGTGGAGGTCGAGGAGGGGAGGGTCGTCCGCGTGGGCGGCGATCCGGACCACCCCGTCACGCAGGGCTTCATCTGCTCGCGGACGTCGCAGTTTCCCGCCCGGCAGAACGATCCCTCACGGATCACGTCGCCGCTGAAGAAGACGGCGGCCGGCTTCGCGCCGGCGACCTGGGAGGAGGCCCTCGGGGAGATCGCCGACCGGCTCCTCGCCATCCGGCGCGAGTCGGGGCCGGCCGCGATCCTCCACTACCGGTCGGGGGGCTCCCTCGGCCTCCTGAAGTACGTCGTCGAACGGTTCTGGGAAGCCTTCGGCCCGGTCACGCTCAAGCGGGGAGACATCTGCTCGGGGGCGGGCGAGGCGGCCCAGGAGGCCGACTTCGGGCGGTCGGACGCGCACGATCTCTTCGACCTCCGGCACTCGAAGAACGTCCTCCTCTGGGGGAAGAACCCGACCGTCTCGAACATCCACCTCCTGCCGCTCCTGAAGGAGGTCCGCCGGCGCGGCGGGCGGGTCGCCCTGATCGATCCGGTCCGGCACAAGACGGCCCCGCTCTCCGACCTCTACCTGCAGCCCCGCCCGGGCGGCGATTTCGACCTCGCGATGGGGGTCGCCGCGCGGCTCTTCGAGACGGGCCGGATCGACGCCGGCGCCGCGGACTGCTGCGACCACTTCGACGCGTTCCGCGCCCTCGCCCTCTCGCGCCCGGCGGCCGCCTGGGCCCGCCGGGCCGACGTTCCCGACGAGGGGGTCGAGGCGCTCGCGGCGATGCTCTCGGCGAGGCCGTGCAACATCCAGGTCGGCTGGGGGATGGCGCGCCGGACGAACGGCTCGGCCATCGTCCGCGCCCTCGACGCCCTCGCCGCGATCAGCGGCAACCTCGGCATCCCGGGGGGCGGCTCGAGCTACTACTTCCGGCGGCGCGGGGCGTTCGACACGTCGTTCGTCGGAGCGGGCGCGCCGCGAACCCTCTGCGAGCCGCTCCTCGGCGCCGAGATCCTCGCGGCGAGGGACCCCGAGGTCCGCGCCGTCTGGGTCACCGCGGCGAACCCCGTGGCGATGCTTCCCGACGCCGGCACGGTCGCCCGCGCGTTCGAGACGCGGGAGCTGGTCGTCGTCGTCGACTCGTTCCTGACCGACACGGCGCGCCGCGCGCACTGGGTCCTCCCGACGACGACGCTCGTGGAGGACGACGACCTGCTCGGGGCCTACGGCCACCACTGGCTCGGCGCCTCCGTCCCGGCGGTCGCGCCCCCCGAGGGCGTCCTCCCGGACCTCGAGATCGTCCAGCGGCTGGCACGGGCGATCGACGCGAGGACGGGAGAGGAGGACCGGGGGATCTCCTCGAGAGTGGGCGGGACGGCCCGGGAGTGGAAGGAGCGCTGCCTGTCGAAGCTGGCGCCGCTCGGGATCGACCTTCCGCGCCTCGAGCGCGAGTCCGTCCGGAACCCCTTCGCGGAAGAGGTGCTCTTCGCCGACCGGAAGTTCGCGACGCCGTCGCGGAGGATGAACCTCGTCCACGAGCCGCCCGTCTCGCCTCCCGACGAGCCGGGCTTCCCCCTCTGGCTCTTCTCGAACTCGACCGAGCGGGCCCAGAGCTCGCAGTGGGCCGGAGCGCCGCCGGAGATCCTGACGGCCACCTGCCACCCGGACGCGGCGCGCGGCTTCGCCGAGGGCGACGTGGTTCTCCTCGAGAGCGCGCTCGGAGCCCTGCGCGCGAAACTGCGGCTCGACCCGTCGCAGCGCCGGGACGTCGTCATCGTTCCTAAAGGGGGGCACCTCGACGCCGGCACGTCGGCCAACGCCCTCATCCGCGCCCGGACGACGGACGCGGGAGACGGGGCGGCGTACCTGGACTGCCGCGTCAGGCTCCGCCCGGTCGCCGGGCCCCATCCGTCCGCCGCGGCGAACGTAGAAGCGTCGTGAGGATCCTGGTCACCGGCGCCACGGGCTACATCGGCTCCCGGCTCGTCCCGGCCCTGACGGCGGCCGGACACCGGGTCCGGGGGCTCGCGCGCGATCCCCGGAAGCTCGCGGCCCACGGATGGGACGGCGTCGAGATCGCCGCCGGCGACGTCCTGAAGCCCGAGACCCTTCCCGCCGCCCTGGAGGGGATCGACGCGGCGTACTACCTCGTCCACTCGATGGAGGCGCCCGGGAGCGACTTCGCGGGAAAGGACCGCGCGGCGGCCCGGGCCTTCGCCGACGCGGCGGCCCGCGCGGGCGTGAAGCGGATCGTCTACCTCGGCGGGCTCGGAAGCGGCCCGGAGCTCTCGGAGCACCTCCGAAGCCGGCAGGAGACGGGGAACGCCCTTCGGGAAGGGCCCGTTCCGGTGACGGAGCTCCGGGCCGCGATCATCGTCGGCTCCGGGAGCGCCTCGTTCGAGATCATCCGCGACCTCGCCCGGAAGCTCCCGTTCATGATCTGCCCCCGCTGGGTGAACTCGCGGTGCGAGCCGATCGCGGTGCGTGACGTCCTCGGCTACCTCCTCGGGGTCCTCGGCGAGCCGGCGACGGAGGGGCGCACCTTCGAGATCGGCGGAGGCGACGTCCTGACCTACGCCGACCTGATGCGGATCTGCGGCGAGGAGATGGGGCGGCGCGTCCGGATCGTCACGGTCCCGCTCCTGACGCCGCGCCTCTCGGCCTACTGGCTGAACCTCGTGACGGCCGTCCCGATGTCGATCGCCTTTCCGCTCGTCGAGGGGCTCCGCAACGACGTCGTCTGCCGGGAGACCTCGATCCGCGGCCTTCTGCCGCGCGACCTCGTCCCGTTCCGCGACGCGGTGAGGCTCGCCCTCCAAAAGGAGCAGAAGGCGGACGTCGCCTCGCGCTGGACCGGGGCGTCGACCCCCGCGGCCTCCGCGCCGTGGGCCGAGACGTCGCCGCTCCTCGTCGACCGGCGCGAGGTCGAAACGCCGCTTCCCGCCGCGGACGTCTTCGACCGCGTCCGCCGCGTGGGAGGGGCGAACGGCTGGTACTTCGCCGACGCGCTCTGGGCGCTCCGGGGAACGCTGGACCGCCTGGCGGGCGGCGTCGGGATGCGGCGCGGGCGGCGCGATCCCGCCGACCTCCGCGTCGGGGACGCGGTCGACTTCTGGCGCGTGGAGCGCTTCGAGGAGGGGCGCCTCCTCGGCCTCCGCGCCGAGATGAAGCTCCCGGGGCAGGCACGGCTCACGTTCGAGGTGGAGCCGCGCGAGGCGGGCTCCCTCCTCCGCCAGACCGCCGAGTTCCACCCCGAAGGCCTCGCCGGGCGCGCCTACTGGTGGGCGCTCCTCCCGGTGCACGAGGTGATCTTCCGGGGGATGGCCGTCCGGATCGCCCGGCCCTAGCGCTCGCTGCCCGACGCGAGCGGCGCGAGCTCCTCCCGGATCCCCGCGGCCTCGCCCACGGCGACGACCCGCGCCCGCGGGACGGCGAGGTACTTCCTCGAGACGCGCCTCACGTCGGCCTTCGTGACGGCCGCGAGGCGCGCGGAGGTCGCGCCGATCTCCGCGGGCGGCAGGCCGAGGATCCAGAGCCCCGCGAGCTCGTCGGCGAGCCCCGGCCCCGTCTGGAGCGCGATGGCCTTCAGGCCGACGAAGACCCGCCGGGCGCGCTCCATCTCCTCGTCCGTCGGCTCGGTCGTCCCCATCCGGGTCATCTCGTGGAAGATCTCGCCGAGCGCCGCCCCCGTCACGTCGTTGCGGACGGCGGCGCGGCTCTGGACCGTCCCGCGCGCGGCGAGCCAGCGGACGCCGGCCCCCGGGGAATACGTGTACCCCTTCTCCTCGCGCAGGTTCTGGACGAGGCGCGAGGTGAAGGCGCCGCCGTAGATCGTCATCGCGAGCTCGAGGGCGCTCGCGTCGCCGCCCGACCGGAGGGGCGCGAGGCCGCCCACGAGGAAGGTCGTCTGGACGGAGCCCGGCCGGTCGAGGACCTCGAAGCGGTCCGTCCCTTCGGCCGGCGCCGCCTCCCGGAGCGGCGGCGGGGCCTCGCCCGCCCCCTTCCAGCTCCCGAACAGACGCGTCGCCTCGCGCGTGACGGCGGCGGGATCCACGGCCCCGACGACCAGCAGCAGGCTCCGCTCCGGGCGGAGGCGGGGCCGGCCCCCGGCGGCGAGACGGCGGGGGGGGACGGGGGCGGGCG
>DAOMFB010000031.1:0-14340 GCA_035429585.1 Thermoanaerobaculia bacterium | reverse complement strand
CGCGGATCGCCCTGGCGGCGGGCGACCCCGCCGGTGCCCTGCGCGAAGCGGAGGCGGCCCGGGCCGCGGCCGGCGACGAGCCGCCCCCGGGCTACCACGGGCTCCGGGGGGAGATCCTCGCGGTCTCGGGAAAGGCGGCCGAGGCCGAGGCCGAGCTTCGCGAGGAGATCCGGCGGAGTCCCGGGGCCCCCGCCCCCGGCGCCAGGCGCGGCCCGGCCCTGGGGGCCGGGGGCGGGGGGGGGGGGGCCCGCCGGGTCGGCCTCGAGGCGGTGGCGCTGGCGCCGTCGCCGCCCGCCTACGAGAAGGGGATCCGGACGCTGACGTTCGTCGGCGACCGGGGCGGCGCCGAGGCGCTCCGCCGGGAGGCCGCGCGGCGTTTCCCCGGCGGCCCGGGGCGGCCCGGCGGCGCCGGCTCCTGAAGCATTTGCGTCGGGGCGAGCGCCGTACCCCCACGGTATAGTGCCGGCCTGGCGCGGGCACGCGCCGAGATCATCCAGATCGGGGGTTCCCCACGATGAAGGCCCTCAGCCGTTTCCTCCTCTTTTTCATTCTCGGTGCTCTCGCCGCCTCTCCGGCCCTGGCCGCCCTCGAGAAGTACAAGGACTGGGACAAGAGCCCGGAGTTCCAGTACTTCGCCACCGACGAGGAGAAGTCCGCCTGGAAGAAGGTCGCCACGGACGCCGACGCCGAAGCGTTCGTCGCCCTGTTCTGGGCCCGGCGCGACCCCGACCTCAAGTCGCCCCAGAACGAGTTCAAGGCCCGGATCGAGGCCCTCGTGAAGGCGGCGGACCAGTCCTTCGCCCTGCGGAGCCGCCGCGGCGCGCTGACGGAGCGGGGACGGGTCCTCATCGTCCTCGGACCGCCGAAGCAGGTCATCCCCCGCGACCGGACCCCGGCCTCCGCCGCCGAAGGGACGGGCGTGGGCGCGCGGATCACCCAGTACCAGTTCGTCTACGAGGACGACCATCTTCCCGCGTGGACCGACATGAAGCGGATCGAGGTCGTGGTCGAGGTGGATACGGGCCGCGGCAGCGAGACGCTGATGGACTCCGGGAAGCTCGCCGCTCTCCAGAAGAAGGCGATCCAGGCCGCGCTCGTCCACCCGGAGCTGACCGCGCCCCCGGTCTACAAGACGAAGGAGCAGGCCGAGGCGGAGGCGAAGGCTTCCTCCGCGGCGGCGGCCGAGGCGGCGAAGGGGCCCGCCCTCACGCCGGCCGTCCGCACGGCCCTGGAAGAAGCGCTGGGGAAGACTTCCGCCGGGCCGCTGTCCGTGATGAGCGTGGGGTTCCGTAACGGGACGACCCGCCTGATGGTGCAGGTGATCGTTCCGGCGGCCTCGGTCGCCGCGCCCGAGACGACGAAGCTCGCCGTCCTCGCACGGGACAAGGAGGGGAAGGACGCCGCCCGGGTCGAGGAGGCGGCAGGGCTCGCCAAGTCGAAGTCCGACCTCTACGCCAGCCGCTCGCTCGACGTGGGTCCGGGAGAGTACGAGGTGGCCGCCGCCCTCCTGGACGCCTCGGGAGCCGTGATCGCGTCGGGCCGGCGCGCCCTGGCCGTGACGGCGGTCCCGACGGAGTTCGGAGCGTCGACGCTCTTCGCCGCCTACAACGACGTCGACGGCGACCCGAAGAAGCCGGACGACCCGTTCACCTTCTCCGGGCGCCGGTTCATCGCCCGGGCCGAGGGGAAGTTCGACACGAAGGACGGCCTCTCCTACGCCATCCGCATCTACAACCCGGCCGTCGACCCGGCCACCAAGACGACCTTCCTGAAGCGCTCGCTCCGGGTCAAGCCGAAGAGCGGCTCCGCCATCGAGGTGCCCGGGTCCGAGGACAAGCCGCTGCCGGTCCCGGAGATGAAGGACCCCGGCGTCATCGTGATCGACGTCGCGGGGGCGATCGTCGACGAGAACATGGGGGAGTACTTCCGGCCCGGGGACTACGAGCTCCGGATCACGATCACCGACGGCGTGTCGGGCAAGAAGCTCGACGCCGCGGCTCCCTTCACGCTCGTGGCGTCGCCGAAGCCGGCCGCGCCGGCTCCGGCCCCCGCGAAGAAGTAGGCCCTACTCGATCCGGACGTTCGCCGATCCGAGACCCGTCCGGTTCGTCGTCATGTCCTTCACGCTGACGACGAACCGGAGGTTCCCGGGCCGCGACATGGCGTCCGTGGAGAAGAGGTAGAAGCGGTCCTTGTCCTTCTCCCACCGGGCCGGATCGAGGGAGATGGTGCGCCGGACGGTCGTCACGTCGGAGCGGGCCCCGTTGTCCTCGACGGCTGCCACGGTGATGTCGACCGCGGCCTCCTGGCGTCCGCCGGCTTCCTTGAACGTGAGGGCCGACAGCGGGATGCGGACCTCGAGCGGCGACTGGCGCCGTCCGATGCCGGCGGACTGCGCCAGCCCGACGGAGACGGCCACGTCGAAGTCGCCCTTCGCGTCGGGGGTCAGCAGCGCCAGCTCCATCCGGTTGATGTTGGCCTTTTCGGCCGTCCGCGGGACGAAATTGCTCCGCGTCCGGACCGTCACGCCCGGGCGGCTCACCGACACCTTGATCGCGTGCTGCTCCTTCTTCGGGAGGTTCGAGAGGGTCACGCCGATCGAGTAGAAGGAGCTCGTCTCCCGGTAGACCTGGTCCATCGCCCCCTTGAAGACGTTCCGGTTCTCGAAGAGGACGCCGCCCGTCTCCTCGGCGAAGCCGTGGAGGGCCTCCTTGCGGTAGATGTCCCGCTCGTACGGCGCGATCTCGAAGGGCTGCGACTCGCCGGCGTCGACGTCGGTCGTCAGGCCCCGGGCGTCGACGACGTACATCGTCACGTTCGACTCGTTGGCCTCGCGGAGCACGTCCCGGTACTCCTTCGTCACGTCGTACTCGAACTGCTGGAGGTTCCGGAATCCGAGCGCGTAGGCCATCCCCTGGCCCGGGCGCAGCTCGATCCCGCTCGAGATGTAGAGCATCGTCCGCTTCCCCGAGCGCGCCGCGAGGGCCGAGATGGCGCGGCGGATGTCGCCGAGGGCCGTCCGCTCGCGGATCTGGGCCTGCTGGGAGTAGTTGCGGATGACGTTGGTGCGCGAGGAGGCGTAGCGCGTCGACTGGCCCGTCCGGTAGTCCTGCTGGGCTTGCTGGGACCAGTTCAGCCCGCCGGGCGGCAGCTTCTCCAGCGCCGCCAGGCCGTTGAGGATCTCCTCCTTCGAGCCCGTGAACGGGACGAGCGTCCGCGTGTAGCCGCGGTTGTACCGGAGGAGGCTCACCTGGTCCGTCGGCGCCAGCTTGTAGACCAGCTCCCTCAGGCCCTCGATGGCCCGCGGGCGGTCGAAGGGCAGGAGGTGCTCGTCGTCGAAGAAGACGAGGACCTGCCGGGCGAGGTAGCGCTGCCCCGCGTCGTTCCGGACGCTGTCGAGGATCAGGTCCGGAGAGGCCTTCGAGAGGTCGGGCGCGAAGAGCGTTCCCTCCTCGATGGGGGTGAAGTAGTCGAGCGGCACCGACTTCCCGTCCACCTTGACCGCGAACTCCTCCTTCTTCAGGTCCGTCACGAACTTCCCGTCCTTCGTGGCGACGACGTCGAGGTCGAGGGCCGTCACCTCGACGGCCGCCCGGACGCCTCCGGGCACCCGGACGGGCTCTTCGGCCCGGGCGGTACGCGGGACGAGCGGAAGGGCGGCGAGAAGGGCGGAAGCGAAGAGTCTGCAGAGCGTCCGGGTCATGGCGTGGGTCCTCTCTCGCGTCAGGCGCGAAGGGCGTCGCGAAGCCGTTCCGTGTCGCGGGCGATGACTTGCGGCAGGGCGGGGTCGAGGGAGAGGGCGGCGAACCGCTCGGCGAGGGCCGGGTCGTCGCTCGTCCACTCGGGGCCGATCTGGTCCGTCGAGACCATCTGCTTGGCGAAGAAGATCAAACGTTCCCCCGGCGTCGAGGCGAGGCTCACCCGGCCGCCCGAGCCGAGGACCTCCTCGAACCCTCGGGGGAAATTCAATTTCCGGGCCAGGACGCGCCCGAAGACGCCCCGGAAGCGGGCCAGGGCGTATGCCCGCATCGGGCCGGGGGGGAAAGGTATGTTGATCAGCAGCTTGAGCAGGTCGTAGGCCCCGAGGGCCTCGACCTGGCCGAGCGTGTACGCCTCCTCCGGCGTGAACTCCTGGGAGGCCGCAATGTGCGAGGCGGCCACCGCGGTGGACAGTGCCGAGCGCCGGACGAGCGCCTCCATCCGGTCGGCCGCCGGCACCGCGGGCATCGAGGGGTCGGCCAGGAGGGAGGCCAGGCGGCGGAGCGCCTCCGGTCCCACGGCGGCCGCCGCCTCCCGGGCCGAGGCCGTCACGTTGGCGCGCTCGGGGAGGAGCGCGTTGGCGAGGTAGACGAGGTCCACGGTGAGGAACGGATCGAGGGCCGCGATCTGGACGATCCGGTCGGGATCGCCCCCCTCCGCGAGCGCCGCCCGGAGGAGGGCCGCGACGTCGTCGTACACGGGGTAGAGGCGGGCCGGCTCGCGAAGGCGCGAGAAGATCCTGTCGGCGAAGGTCGCGTACGCGGCCCAGCCGTCCCGGAGGGCGGAGACGGGGGGGGTCTCCCCGGGCAGCTCGTCGATCATCGACCAGTACGAGGCGTTGAGGACCTCGGGGCGGAACTCGCGCTCCCAGAGCGCCCCGGCCTCGTGGGCGGCCGAGGAGTCCGAGAGGCTCTTGGTCGTCTCGTCGAGGGATTTGACGCCGTGGAAGGCGAGCACCTGCCCGCGCAGCGAGAGGTGGATCCGGATCAGGTCCTCGATCCGGTAGGACGGGTCGAACTCGAAGACGGCGTTCGTCCAGCGGAAGAGGTCGAACAGGATCTCGATGGCGAGCGCCTCCACGGCCGCGGCGAGCTTCTCGCGCGTCAGGAGTTTCCGCTCCAGGATGAGCCGGGTGAGATTCCGCCCGGTCGCGAAGCTCTCGGCCAGAAGCTCGTAGAGCGTCGTCTCGGGCAGGACGAGGCGCTTCGCCAGGAACACGCCGAGCCGCTCCGACGGGCGCGACGAGGAGACGAAGACGATGGCCCCCTCCTTCAGGTCGATCGTCCGTTGAAGGTCCCCGCGCCGGAGGATGACCCGCCCCGACAGGGCGTTGATCTCCAGCCACTGCAGGAGGTCGGCCAGGGAGAAGGTGTTCAGGTTCCCGCTGAGCGTCTTCGACACGGCGCGTCCGAGAGGCGAGTTTGACACGACCGCGGCTCCCGGGAGTGTCTTAGCATGGGGGGATGAGCGACAAGCCGAGCGTCACGACCTCTTCCGGAATCCCCGTTCGGACCGCCTACGGGCCCGAGGACGTTCCCGTCGGCTGGGATCCCGGCGCGCCCGGCGAGGCGCCGTTCACCCGCGGCGTCCTGGCGAGCGGATACCGGACGAAGCTCTGGACGATGCGGCAGTACGCGGGCTTCTCGACGGCCCGCGACTCGAACCGGCGCTACCGCTTCCTCCTGGCTCAGGGCCAGACGGGGCTCTCGGTCGCCTTCGACCTCCCGACGCAGATCGGCTACGACTCGGACCATTCCCTCGCCCGGGGCGAGGTCGGGAAGGTCGGCGTCCCGATCGCCTCGCTCGAGGACATGGAGACGCTCCTCGACGGCATCCCGCTCGACACGGTCTCCATCTCCATGACGATCAACTCCACGGCGTCGATCCTCCTCGCCCTCCTCCTCGCGGTCGCGAGGGGGCGCGGGACGCCGTGGGCGAAGCTCTCGGGCACGATCCAGAACGACATCCTGAAGGAGTACGCGGCCCGCGGGACGTACGCGTTTCCCCCGAAGCCCTCCCTCCGGCTCGTGACGGACGTCTTCGCCTTCTGCACGTCCCAGGTGCCGCGCTGGAACACGATCTCCATCTCCGGTTACCACATCCGGGAGGCCGGCTCCACGGCCGTCCAGGAGGTGGCGTTCACCCTCGCGGACGGGATCGCCTACCTGGAGGCGGCCCGCGCGGCGGGGCTCTCGCCGTCCGCCATCGCCCCCCGCCTCTCGTTCTTCTTCAACGTCCACAACGACTTCCTCGAGGAGGTCGCGAAGTTCCGCGCGGCCCGCACGCTCTGGGCGCGGATCACGAAGGAGCGCTTCGGCATCGAGGACCCGCGCGGCCAGGTGCTCCGGTTCCATACGCAGACGGCCGGCTCCACCCTCACGGCCCAGCAACCCGACGTCAACGTGATCCGCGTGGCCCTCCAGGCCCTGGCGGCCGTCCTCGGCGGGACGCAGTCGCTCCACACGAACGGGAAGGACGAGGCGCTCGCCCTGCCGACCGAGGAGTCGGCGCTCCTCGCCCTCCGGACCCAGCAGGTCATCGCCTACGAGACGGGCGTGGCCCGGGTGGCCGACCCGCTCGGCGGCTCCTGGGCGGTCGAGAGCCTCACGGCGCAGATCGTCGAGGCGGCGGCCGCCCTCATCGCGAGGATCGACGAGATGGGGGGCGCCCTCGCCGCGATCGAGGCGGGGTTCTACCAGCGCGAGATCCAGGAGGCCGCCTATCGGGCCCAGAAGGCGATCGAGGAGAAGAGCCAGACCGTCGTCGGGGTCAACGAGTTCGTGGCCGCCGAGGAGCGCCCCATCCCGACCCTGACCGTCGACCCGGCCGTCGAGGAGGAGCAGGTCGCCCGACTCCGCGCGCTCCGGGCCCGCCGGGACCCCGCGGCGGTCGCCCGGCTCCGCGAGGCCGTCGTGGCGGCCGCGACGGAGGGGCGGAACCTCCTGCCGCCGATGGTGGACGCCGTGGCCGGCCTCGTGACGCTCGGCGAGATCGTCGAGTCCCTGCGCGGGGTTTTCGGCGACTACCGCGAGACGGCCGGCTGGTAGCCGGGCTCCGGTCGAGGGGGCCTCGAAAAGGCGGCTTCGGATGCGGCTTTTTCGAGTCCGGGCCGGCGAAAGCTGCTCCAGCAGCGGCGTTCGCTTGTGTAAATCGGAAAAGGGTCCGAATGGAAGGGCTTTACGCGGCGTTCATCTGGCCCGGTACGGCCTAAACGCTGCAATGTAACGGGTTGCACTGACGCACAGGAACTTGTGCAAGGCGGGCGAGGAGGCCGCAAATCGGGGCCTTCCGGCGTTTCTCACAGGTCAGTGCACAGGGGAACCCACAGAAGGCGTGCGGAACCCGGACCTCGGGCCCGCGTCACGTCCCGGTCGAGTCGGGAGAGGCCACGTCGTCGCCGAGAGGGAGCTCCTCGTCGACCGAGGCGACCCCCGGCTCGAAGCAGCGCCGGCACCGGGCTTCGTAGAGCCCGGCAGCCCCCACGACGACCCGCTCGCGTGACTCCACGAGCCGCTGGGTCCGGCTGGCCGGGGCGCCGCAGCGGACGCAGATCGCGCGGGTCTTCGTGACCTCCTCGGCCTCGGCCATCAGGGCCGGCATCGGGTCGAAGGGCTTGCCGAGGTAGTCCTGGTCGAGCCCCGCCACGAGGACGCGCTTGCCGAGGTCGGCGAGGCGCCGGACGACGTCCACGATCCCGGCGTCGAAGAACTGCGCCTCGTCGATCCCGACCACTTCAGTCCGCGCGTCGGTCCGGTCCAGGACCTCGGCGGAGCTCGTCACGGCGAGCGCCGTCAGGCGGAGGCCGCCGTGCGAGACGACCTCGACCTCGGAGAAGCGGGTGTCGATCTTCGGCTTGAAGACCTGCACGCGGCGGCGGGCGATCTTGGCGCGCGTCAGGCGCCGGATCAGCTCCTCCGACTTCCCGGAGAACATCGAGCCGCAGATCACCTCGATGGAGCCGAGGGGGCCGGGGTTCACGCGGCGACTCCGATCTTCGGGCAGAGCTCCTCCAGGGGGCAGCCGGTGCAGCGCGGCTTCCGGGCGGCGCAGACGCGGCGGCCGTGCTGGATGAGGGCGTGGCTGATCCAGACCCACCGGTCGGGCGGGATCCGGGCGTTCAGGTCGCGCTCGACCTTC
Organism: Thermoanaerobaculia bacterium; assembly: GCA_035429585.1. GTDB lineage: Bacteria > Acidobacteriota > Thermoanaerobaculia > UBA5066 > UBA5066 > DAOMFB01. The sequence continues at coordinate 6,444 of DAOMFB010000031.1, read as the reverse complement.
TCCGGGTCGTCGTGGGCCGACCAGCCGAGGCGCCGGGCGAGGCGCCCGACGTGCGTGTCGACGACGACGCCGTCCGGCGCCCCGAACGCGTTTCCGAGGACGACGTTCGCCGTCTTCCGCCCGACGCCGGGAAGCGCCCGCAGCGCCTCCATCGTCCGGGGGACCTCGCCGCCGTGCTTCTCGACGATCGCCTTGGCGGCGCCCCGGATCGACTTCGCCTTGGCGTTGAAGAATCCGGTCGTCCGGATGACCTTCTCCAGGGCGCCGCGGGGGGCCGCCGCGAGGGAGGCCGCGTCGGGGAAGCGCCGGAAGACGTCCGGCGTCACGAGGTTGACCCGGGCGTCCGTGCACTGGGCCGAGAGGATCGTGGCGACGAGGAGCTCGAGGGGCGATCGGTGGCCCAGCGAGCAGCCGGCGTCGCCGTAGGCCGCCGTGAGGCGCTCCAGCGTCGCGCCGGTCGGGGCGGAGGGAGGTCGCCGGCTGCCGCGCCGGGGAGCCTTGGCCGTCATGGGGCCGGAGGATACCCGGAGTGGCGGGGCCTGAGGCAGGTGCTTTCTTTCCTTGATCGCCGCCGGGGGCCGGGATATGAAGCGCCCGTCTTGCGGCACCACGCCTCCGTCCGCCGCGGTCTCGCCCGCGGGCTCCTCGCCCTGGCGCTCGCCGCCGCGGCGACGCCGGTCCGGGCGTCGGAGACCGTCACGGTGACCGTCCTCCACACGTCGGACGTCCACGGGAACCTCTTGCCGTGGGACTACCTGCGCGAGCGGCCGGCCGACGTGGGCCTCGCCCGCGTGGCGACCCGGGTGGCGGCGATCCGGCGGGAGACGCCGAACGTGGTCCTCCTCGACGGCGGGGACACGATCGAAGGGGCGGCCCCGGAGTACCTGCAGTCGAGCCGGGCGAAGTTCGCGGCCCTCCTCTCGCGGGAGGGCGCCCCGGACGCGGACCCGATGATGCGGGCCATGAGCCTCATGGGCTACGACGCCATGGCCGTCGGAAACCACGAGTTCAACTTCGGCCTCGCGGTCTTCCGCAAGGCGCAGAAGGACGCCGCGTTCCCGTGGCTCTCGGCCAACACCCTGAACGCGGCCGACGGATCGCCCGCCTTCCCCGAGTACCTGGTGAAGACCGTGGGCGGCGTCCGGATCGGCGTGCTCGGGCTGACCACGCCGAACATCCCGAACTGGGAGCCGGAGTCGAACCGGCCCGGGCTCCGCTGGGAGGATCCGGTCGCGACGGCGAAGCGCCTCCTCCCCCGGCTCCGCGGGACGGAGCGCTGCGACGCCGTCGTCGTCCTCTTCCACAGCGGCCTCGAGGCGGACCCGCTGACCGGCGTGCCCGACGGGACGGAGGCCGAGAACCGGATCGTGGCGCTCGCGCGCGAGGTCCCGGGCATCGACCTGATCCTCGGAGGGCACTCGCACCGCCTCGTGCCGCTGACGCGCGTGGCCGGCGTCCCCGTCCTCCAGCCGGGCCGCTGGGCGGAGGCGCTCGACCGCGTCGACCTCGCCTTCGAGAAGAGGGGAGCGCGCTGGGCGCTCACGGGCCTGACGGCGGAGCAGCTGCCGTCGAACGCCTCCGTCGCGACGGATCCGGGCGTCGCGGAGATCGCGGCCCCGTTCGACCGGGCCGCGCGCCGCTGGCTGGACGAGACGGTCGCCGAGGCCGAGGAGGCCTTCCCGGCGGAGCGGGCCCGCCTCGAGGACACCGCCCTCCTCGACCTCGTCAACGACACGCAGCGCCGGGCGACGGGCGCCGACCTCTCCATGACCTCGCTCCTCCCGGGCGGCCGGTACGCGGGGCTGCCGAAGGGCCGGATCACGGTCCGCGACCTCTACGCCCTCTACCCCTACGAGAACCGGCTCGTCGTCGTGGAGATCGACGGCGCGCAGCTGAAGGCGTGCCTCGAGCGCGCGGCGGAGTTCTACGCCGGGGCGTCCTTCGACGGCGGGCGGCTCGTCCTGACGCCGAACCCGAGGATGATCCCGTACAACTTCGACGCCGTGCAGGGCGCCGCCTACCGGATCGACCCGACGGCGCCCGTCGGCCAGCGGGTCAAGGACCTCGCCGTGAAGGGACGGCGGGTGGAGCCGACGGACCGCTTCACCCTCGCGGTCAACTCGTACCGGGCGCAGGGAGGGGGGGGCTACAGCGCCCTCCGGAACGCCCGGGTCGTGAAGACGGTCCCGGTGGAGATCCGCGATCTCCTCATCGAGACCCTTCGTGCCGCGGGCCGGATCCGCCCCGCGGTCGACCACAACTGGGTCGTCGCCCCCGACGCCGTCTTCGCCCCGCCGCGTCCCGCCCCGACGCCGGGTCCGCCGGCGCCGGGCACGTCCCGCTGAAGGCCCGCGCCGCCGCCCCGACCTATCTCGGCAGGACGAAGGGGACCAGCGCGTCGGCGTCGAGCGTCTTCCGGTCGGACCGGAGGACCGTCGCGGCCGTCCACCCCGTGCCGTCGGCCGGCACGACATCGAGCCGTCCGGCGTCGACCGACGCCCCCGTCACCGCCGACCAGACCGCGGGGAGGGTCCGGATCTCGCGGGGCTCCAGCGTCACGGTCAGCGAGCCCGCCGCCGAGCCGTCGGCCGCCACGAGGTTCACGGCGATCGTGGCCGGGTCCCCGGACTGGTTGAGGAGCACGAGGTCCGAAGAGTAGGCCGCGTTGTCCGTGACGCCGAGGAAGACGCCGCGGGAGCCGGCGCCGACGGCCGGTGCGGCCCCGGAGCCGTAGCCGTACGAGCCGCCGCCGTCGGCGGGCGCCCAGACCCGGGCGAACGCGAAGACCGGCTGGTCCGAGGAGACCTCGAGGGCGCCGCTGGCGCCAGCGCCCCCCGTCGCCGCGAGGACGTCGGAGAGCGACACGACCTTCCCGGGAGGCACCGTGACGGCGGGAAGGGGGACGTCGGGCTGCGGCGTCCCGCCGGCGGGCACGGCCGGCCGGAGGGCGAGGCTGACCGACGCGGCGGCGGTTCCGGTGTTCGCGAGCTGAAGGTCCGTCCGGCTGGAGGCGCCGAGAGCGCCGCCGCCGCGAAGCACCCAGGGGATCGTCTGCGCCGTCGCCGCGCTCGCCGGCGCCATGACCGTCAGGCCGGTCGGGTCTCCGGTCACGGAGTCGAAGGCCACGCCGTAGGGGAAGAGCGCGCCGCTGGCCGGGGAGAAGACGATCCGTCCGCCCGGGACCGGCTCCGTTCCGAAGGCCTCCCAGATCGTGGTCCCTTCCATCTGGTAGCCGGCCGGCCAGTCGTAGTGGTAGGTCCCGTGGTCCCCGCCGTCGGCGTCCAGAAGCGAGATGGTGCCCTTGGAGGCCGCGAGGACCACGAGCCCGGCGTTGACGAGATTCGCGGCGTCGCCGGGCGGCGTGAAGACGAACCCGCTCTGGCCGGGGCCGACGGCGTTCGGCGCCATCTGGCCGTTGAGCGTGAAGCCGTACGTTCCGCCGTCGTCCCGCGCGGTCGCCGTCCGGGTCGTGACGAAGAGATCGGTCGTGGCGGGGACCACGGAGCAGCGGAAAGCGCCCTGGCTCCCGGCGCCCGACATCACCCCGGCGATCGGGTCGGCCTGCGCCACCACCTGGCGGGCCGGCACGGTCACGTTCGCGACGGGCTGGAACCCGGCGATCCAGCCGGCCGGGAGGAGCTTCTCCGCGACGATGAGGTCGGTGGTCGCGCCGGTCGAGCTCGGCGTCCCCCGGTTCCAGAGGAACAGGTCGGTCCGGTAGACGCGATCTCCGGGCCCCGGGGAGGAGCGGGCGGTCGGGACGAAGATGTCGCCCTCGTTGAGGGGGAGCGGCGGCAGGACGATGCCGACCCCGAGCGAGGTGTTGAACCAGATCCGGGCCCGGACCTCGTCGATCAGGACGCCCCAGATCGGCGCGCCGTTTCCCGCCGGGATCTGCGTGACCGGCGGCGAGGCGACGGCTCCGGTGTTCTCGGTGACGTTCCCCGACAGCTCCGCGACGTTCGTCTCCACGGTCGAGGTCACGGGCGCCATGACGCGGCCCTGCGACACCGTCGCCGTGTCGACCGGCGTGAGGGTCACGATCTTGGACGGCGTGCCGACGGTCGGGTCGTAGAGGGCGATCTGGCCCGTGTACTGCTCCGAGTAGAGGATGCGGCCGCGGTACGGCTGCAGGTCGTAGGGGCGGGAGACCGAGGGGAGGTCGTAGATCCAGAGCTCGTTCGTCGTCTCGTCGAAGCGTCCGAGCTGTCCCGAGCCCCAGAGTGAGATCCAGAGCTTGCCGTCCGGCATCCGGCGGATCTTCGACGGGATGTAGCTGAGGTCGACGGGCATGTCCCACCGCCGGACGGAGGCGCCGTCGGCCGAGAACTTGAGGATCCCGTAGGCGGCGAAATCGACGGTGAAGAGGGAGCCGTCGTCGTCCATCCACGGGTAGGAGAGCGTGTAGGTGACGGGCGAGAAGTAGGTGAAGGTGTTGGTCGCCGGGTCGAAGACGGTCAGGACCCCCCCGGTCTCCGGGAGCCAGAACTTCCCGTCGGAGCGCCGGATGAGCTGCGTGGGGCGCCGCGCGGAATCGGGCCACTGGGTGAGGGTGTTCGTGGCCGTGTCGAGGTGTCCGATGTTGAAGCCGCCCAGCTCGGTGAACCAGAAGGTGCCGTCGGGGTCGCGGACGAGGGAGCTCGGCGTGGCGGGCGCCGGAATCGTCCAGCCCTGGATGGAGCTGCCGTCGGCCGCGACGTGCGTGATGACGTTCCCGTTCCCGGAAGCCGTCCAGATCGAGCCGTCGGCGTCGAGCACCAGGTTCGCCGCGTCGTAGGCCTTGCCGCTCGGCATCGTGTAGAGCGACAAGCCGGCCGTGATGACGGTCGGGGGGACGGGCGTGGCCGTCGGCGCCGGCGTCGGCGTTTCCGTCGGGGTCGGTGTGGGCGTGGGCGTCGGGGTCGGCGTCTGGGCGCCGGCCGGCAGGGCGACGCAAAACAGCAAGGCCGGCCCCAGCCGGCGGAGGAGGCGATCCATCACGGGACGGATTGTATTCGCCTTGAAGCCGCCCTGCCGACCGCCCATATTTACGGAGGTGGACGAGCCCGACCTGAAGCTGCGCCTCCGCGACTTGACGCGCCCCGGCGACCTCGGGTTCGCCGAGAAGGGGAAGGTCCGTTGCGTCGCCTGCGGGCACCGGTGCCTCATCGGGGAGGGGCACGAAGGGATCTGCCGCGTCCGGTTCGTCGAGCAGGGGGCGCTCCGGGTTCCCTGGGGGTACGTCGGCGCGCTCAACGTGGACCCGATCGAGAAGAAGCCCTTCTACCACGTGACGCCGGGCGCGCTCGCCCTCTCCTTCGGAATGCTCGGCTGCGACTACAAGTGCCCGTACTGCCAGAACTGGGAGATCAGCCAGGTCCACCGGGACCCGGAGAGCGACCAGGTCGTGGCGGCGCGGCCGGTCCGGGTCGACGACCTGATCGGCCTCGCGCAGCGCTCGGGCTCGACGGTGGTGACGTCCACCTACAACGAGCCGCTCATCACCTCCGAGTGGGCCGTGGCCGTCTTCCGCGCCGCGCGGGCGGCGGGTCTGATGACGGGCTACGTTTCCAACGGGAACGGAACGCCCGAGGTGCTCGACTACCTTCGGCCGTGGGTCGACGCCTACAAGGTCGACCTCAAGGGGATGCGCGAGGAGGGCTACCGGAGCCTCGGCGGAAAGCTCGCGACGGTGCTGTCGACGCTCGAGGGGCTGAAGGCGCGCGGCTTCTGGGTCGAGGTGGTCACGCTGGTCGTTCCGGGCCTGAACGACTCGGACGCCGAGCTGCGCGATGCGGCGCGCTTCCTGGCGGGCCTCGACCGCGACATTCCCTGGCACGTGACGGCCTACCACGACGACTACCGGATGGACGGCCGCGGCCGGACGGCGCCGGCCTCCCTCCTCCGGGCGGCCGGGATCGGACGGGAGGAGGGGCTCCGGTTCGTCTACGCCGGAAACCTGCCGGGGAGCGTCGGGGAGTGGGAGGACACGCGGTGCCCCGCCTGCGGCACCACCGTCGTGGAACGCCGGGGGTTCCGGGTGGTCCGCAACGGCCTCTCGCCCGAGGGTGCGTGCCCGTCCTGCGGCCGGCGGCTCCCCGGCCTCTGGAGCGCCCCCGTCCGGCTGCCCTCCGTTGACGCCGGCTCGCCCTTGGCCTTAGGATCCCACCCGGCCTCGGGCGAACGTTGAGCCGGCGGACGCGAAAGCTCGCCGGCGCCGGTCGAAGGGCTTCGGCCGTAACGCCCTGATCGCCGATCGAGTTCGAGGCGTCGAGGACGGGCGGCCTGTACACGCCCGCCGGACGGCCCCGGACAAGCGAAGGGTTCGTACCGGCCCACGAAAAGGCCGGTGCGGGAGAACAGCTTGAAAGAGAGGGATCCCAAGGAACGCGCCGGAGCCGCGCCGGACGCGCCGGCCGCGACCGAGGCCGTCGACGACTTCGACGCCGACGGCCCGGAGGACGG
>DAOMFB010000030.1:0-14768 GCA_035429585.1 Thermoanaerobaculia bacterium | reverse complement strand
GCCCGCCAACGTCCAAAGTGCCAGTTGCACTCCGCGCCGGGTGGCGTCGCCCGCTGCACGACGCCGGAGTCGCTGCCGGACGGCCGCCCCGCCTGCCGCCTGACCCCGGACGTCCACGCGGCGGCGGGGATGTCGTGCGTCGACTGCCATCTCCACACGGAGCTGATGGGAGACGGGACGGCGCGAGCTCACGAGGGAGAGCAGGTCGAGGTCGCCTGCGAGAGCTGTCACGGGCCGGTCCGTCCGGAGGGCGAGGCCGCCTGGGGCTCGACCCGGGACGAGGTCACGCGAGGGATCCTTCGAATGAGGAGAGACGACGTCGCGCCCGAGACGCTCCTCCGCGTCGGGCGACGCGGAACGCCCCTCTGGAACCTCCGGCGGTCGGCGGAGGGCTGGCGCCTCGTCCGGAAGCTCGACGGGAAGGTCCTTCCCGTGAAGCAGACCCCGCGGGACTCGAATCACTCCCTGAAGGGGCACGAGCGCCTCTCCTGCAGCGCCTGCCACGCCGCGTGGGCGCCGCTCTGTTCGAGCTGTCACACGGCGTTCGACTCCACGGGCCGCCAGTGGGACTTCGGGATCGGCCGCGAGACGGACGGAGCGTGGCGCGAACGCTCCGAAGGGTTCTCGTTCGGGCCGCCGCTCCTCGCGGTCCGGGGAGACGGGAAGATCGTCCCCGCGATGCCGGGGATGATCCTCGACATCGAGGCGAAGAGCCTCGCGCTGCCCCCGGTCTCGCGGCGGCTGATCGCTGCCCTCGACCCGCACACGACCGGGAAGAGGGCGCGCAGCTGCGAAAGCTGCCACCGGGCCGCGCCCGGCCCGGACTTCGAGGCCGGCACGAGGGCCGGACTCCGCCCTCTGAACGAAGAGGAGCGGCGGAAGCTGGCGTCTGCTCGGCTCCCCAAGAGGTAGAAGCCTCCGCAACAATCCGTTTCACGAGAGGCTGAAACTCGTGAAACAACTGTGTTTCACGGAAACAATCTGTCGCAGAGGTGACCTCTTTCTCTTGATTCTTCGAGGGTTCCCGTGTTGGCGCGCATCTTGTAACCGCCGGTCACGACCCGAACGAGCCAGGAGGAAAGATGCCCACGACGCGGCGCGAGTTCATCCGGATCGGGGCTTCCGGGGCGGCCCTGGCCCTCGCGGGGACGGGCCTCGCAACGAAGTGGTGGGGCCTCGATCCCGACGTCGTCCACGACCCCGGCACCGACGGCGACCACGTCGTCCCGACCTTCTGCGAACTCTGTTTCTGGAAGTGCGGCCTCCTCGCCCACGTGAAGGACGGGCGGGTCACGAAGCTCACGGGGAACCCGGAGCACCCGCTCTCGCGCGGGCGCCTCTGCCCGCGCGGAACCGGCGGCACGGGCCTCCTCTACGACCCGGACCGGCTGAAGAAGCCGCTCCTGCGCCGGACGGGAAAGCGCGGCGACCAGTCGTTCGAGGAGGTCTCGTGGGACGCCGCCCTCGACTTCACCGCCGAGAAGCTCCAGAAGATCAAGAAGGAGTGCGGCCCGGAGAAGGTCGCGCTCTTCTCCCACGGCTTCGGCGGCTCCTTCTTCAAGCACCTCCTCTTCGCCTACGGCTCGGCGAACGTGGCGGCGCCGTCCTACGGGCAGTGCCGCGGCCCCCGGGAGGTCGCGTTCAACCTGACGTACGGGACGAACCTCGGCTCCCCCGAGATCCTCGACCTCGGGAACGCGCGGGTGATCACCCTGATCGGCTCGCACCTCGGCGAGAACATGCACAACACGCAGGTCCAGGACTTCGCACAGGCGATCGCGAACGGGGCCGAGGTCATCGTCGTCGACCCGCGCTTCTCGACCGCGGCGGGGAAGGCGAAGCACTGGCTCCCGATCAAGCCCGGGACCGACCTCGCCCTTCTCCTCGCGTGGATGCACGTGATCGTGAACGAGGGGCTCTACGACCGCGACTACGTCGAGAAGTACACCGTGGGCTTCGACGCCCTGAAGAAGCACGTGGCCGACAAGACGCCCGAGTGGGCCTTCACGGAGACCTCGATCTCCCCGGAGACCATCGTCCGGACGGCCCGGGTCATCGCGGGCGGGCGGCCGGGGTCGCTCGTCCACCCCGGACGGCACACGACCTGGTACGGCGACGACACGCAGCGGGGCCGCGCCGTCGCGATCCTGAACGCCCTCCTCGGGAGCTGGGGACGGCGGGGCGGATTCTTCGTCCCGGCCTCCCTGCCGATCCCGAAGTACCCGGTGCCCCCGTACCCGGCCGAGCCGAAGACTTCGCAGGACCATCCGAACGGCGTCTCGTACCCCTTCGCGGACGAGGTGCTCTCCCACGGGGTCTGCGACGCCACCGTCCCGGGACGGATCGGGGGCGAGGGGTGTCCGATCAGGGCCTGGATCGTCTACGGCACCAACCTGATCCAGTCGCTCCCGCAGCCCGAGAAGACGCTCGAGGCGATCCAGAAGCTCGACCTCCTCGTGGCGATCGACGTCCTGCCGGCCGAGATCGTCGGATGGGCCGACGTCGTCCTGCCGGAGTGCACGTACCTCGAGCGGTGGGACGACATCGCGCCGGTCCCGTGGCGTGAGCCGTTCCTCGCCGTCCGGCAGCCCGTCGTCCCGCCGATGTACGACTCCAGGCCGGGCTGGTGGATCGCCAAGCAGCTCGCGAACCGGCTCGACCTCGGGGCGTGGTTCCCGTGGGACGACGCCCGGGCGATGGTCGAGGCGCGCCTCGCCCAGGGGGGTTACGACGTCGCCGCGATCCGGTCGAAGGGGGTCGTCCGCGGCCCGGCGGTGCCCGTGACGACGGAGGACGGGCTCGCCCTGACCTTCGCCACGCCGTCGAAGAAGATCGAGCTCTACTCGAAGCAGATGGCCGACGCGGGCCTCGCACCGCTCCCGCCCTACACCCGCCACGAGGAGCCGCCGCCGGGGCGGTTCCGGCTCCTGTTCGGGCGGACGCCGGTGCACACCTTCGGCCGGACGACGAACAACCGGTTCCTCTCCGAAGTCACGCGCGACAACGAGGTCTGGCTCAACGCGAAGATCGCGAGGGAGCGGGGACTCGCGGGCGGCGAGAGCGTCGTCCTCGTGAACCAGGACGGCGTGAAGTCCTCCCCGGCGCGCCTGAAGGTGACGGAGAGGATCCGCCCCGACTGCGTCTGGGTGGTGCACGGCTACGGGCACACGAGCCCCGGCCTGAAGTTCGCGCGCGGGCGCGGGCTCGACGACGCGAAGCTCGTCACGAGGATCGCCGTCGACCCCGTCGCGGGCACGACCGGAATGAGCGTCAACTTCGTGTCGGTGGAGAGGGCCTGAGATGAGGCGCGAGACGAGACGCTACGCGATGACCGTGGACACGCGCCTCTGCGTCGGCTGCAAGGCGTGCGTCCTCGCCTGCAAGGCCGAGAACGACGTCCCGGACGGCTTCTGCCGCGACTGGATCGTCGAGGAGGTGCGGGGCGAGTTCCCGGACCTCCTCGCCGAGATCCGCTCCGAGCGCTGCAACCACTGCAGCGAGTCGCCCTGCGTCAAGGCCTGCCCGACCGGGGCGAGCCACGTGAACGAGGGAGGGACCGTCCTCGTCACGCACGGCAAGTGCTCGGGGTGCAAGGCCTGCATCGCGGCCTGCCCGTACGACGCCCGCTTCGTCCATCCGAAGGGATACATCGACAAGTGCACCTTCTGCCTCCACCGGGTCCGGGAGGGCCTCCGGCCGGCCTGCGTCTCCGTCTGCCCGACCGGCACGCTCGTCTTCGGGGACCGCAACGATCCGGAGTCGCCCGTCGCGAGGAAGCTCGGAACGCGGAAGTGGAAGGTCCGCCATCCCGAGAGCGGCGCCCGGCCGAATCTCTTCTTCCTGGTCTGAGGGGACGGCGATGACACCGACGCTTCTCGAAACCGTCACGACCCGCGCGAACCCCGGGATCGACCCGGCCCTCCACGTCTGGGGCTGGGAGATCACCGCGTACCTCTTCCTCGGCGGGATCGTCGCGGGGATCTTCGTCCTCGTCGCGGGGCTCGCGCTGGCCTCGGGGGAGGGCCTCCGGTCGCGGGTCCTCCGGCCGATGCCGCTCGTCGCCCTCGGCCTCCTCTCGGCCGGCATGCTCGCCCTCTGGCTCGACCTCGCGCACCGGCTCTGGGCCTGGCGCTTCTACGCGACCGTCCGCCCCACCTCGCCGATGTCGTGGGGCGCGTGGATCCTCGTCCTGATCTACCCGGCCGGGCTCCTCTTCTTCCTCGGCTCGCTCGACGGAACGGGACGTGCGGCTCTCACGGCGCGAGCTCCGGTGCCGCTCCGGCGGCTCCTCGCCCGTCTGACGGAGTGGTCGGACCGCTTCCGCCGGCCGGTCCTCCTCGTGAGCGTCGCGATGGGAGCCGGGCTCGGTCTCTACACGGGGCTCCTCCTCGGGACGATGCCCTCTCGCCTCCTCTGGAACAGCGCCGTTCTCGGCCCCCTCTTCCTCGCGTCGGGGCTCTCCACCGGCGCGGCGTTCCTCCTCCTCTTTCCGCTCGACGAGGCGGAGCGGAAGACGCTCGTCCGCTGGGACGTCCTGGCCATCGCCGCCGAGCTCGTCCTGGTCGCGCTCTTCCTCGTCGGGCTGGCCACGTCGGGCGAGCCGGGACGGGCGGCCGCGGGCCTCCTGCTCGGAGGGACGTACACCGCGGTCTTCTGGTCGCTGGTCGTCGTGACGGGCCTCCTCGTCCCGCTCGCGATGGAGCTGCTCGAGTCCCGGCGACACCTGCCGTTCGTGGCGCTGACGCCGGTCCTGATCCTGGCCGGGGGCCTCGCGCTCCGGTGGGTCCTCCTCGTAGCGGGCCAGGCCTCCGCCTTCCGAATGCTTCCGTGAGGTGACGCGCATGACCGTGCCGAATCCGCCTGCCGAGCGCCCGTTCTGGAACCCGTACGTGGCGGGCGTCGTCCTCGGCCTCGTCCTCCTGACGACCTTCCTCGTCATGGGCTTCGGGCTCGGCTCTTCGGGGGGGGTGACCCGCCTCGCGGCCGCGGCCGTCGACCTCGTGGCGCCGACGGCGGTCGAGACGAACGGCTACTTCTCCCAGTACTTCGGCCCGGGGAAGCACGTCCTCTGGGACTGGCTCGTCTTCGAGATCCTCGGCGTCTTCCTCGGCGGCGCCCTCGGCGCCTACTCGGCGGGGCGGATGCGGCTCGGGGTGGACAAGGGGCCCCGCGCGACGAACGGGCAGCGGCTGGCGTTCGCCTTCGCCGGCGGGATCCTGATGGGGTTCGCGGCGCGGCTCGCGCGGGGGTGCACGTCGGGGCAGGCGCTGACCGGCGGGGCGGCCCTCTCCCTCGGATCGTGGGTGTTCATGATGGCGGTCTTCACGGGGGGCTTCCTCGTGGCGCCGTTCGTGAGGAGGCAGTGGCGATGAGCCTCCCGCTCTTCCCCTTCTACCCCCTCGGCGACTTCAACGAGCCGGCGGGCTTTCTCCTCGGCACCCTCTTCGGCGTCGCGTTCGGCTTCGTCCTCGAGCGGGCCGGATTCGGGCGGTCCCGGAACCTGGCCGCGATGTTCTACCTGACGGACGCGCGCGTCCTGAAGGTGATGTTCAGCGCGATCGTGACGGCCCTCGTCGGCATGGCGGCGCTCGCGGGCGCCGGGCTCCTCGACCTCTCGAAGGTGACGGTCCCCGAGACGTATCTCTGGCCCCAGCTCGTCGGCGGCCTCGTCCTCGGCGCTGGCTTCATCGTCTCCGGCTACTGCCCCGGCACCGGGATCGTCGCCGCGGCCTCCGGAAACCTCGACGGCGCCGCGGCCCTCTTCGGGATGATGGCGGGGTCGCTCGCCTTCGGCCCCGCCTGGGGGTCGCTCGGGACCTTCTACCGGAGCGGGGCGATGGGAGTCGTCCGGCTCGACCAGCTCCTCGGCGTCCCGATCGCCGTCGTGGCCGCGGCCGTCGTCGCGATGGCGGTCGGAGCCTTCCTCGGGGCCGAGGCGCTGGAGCGAATGGTGGCCCGGCGGACGGGAGAGTCGGCCCCCGCGTCGCCGGCTCCCGTGAAGCTGCGCGTCTTCGGCGGCTTCGCGACCGTCGCGGCCTTCTCCCTCGTCCTCTTGGCCCTTCCGGCGCCGACGTCGGCGACCGTGGAGCGGAGACCGAAGGAGATCACGGCCGTCGACCTCGCGATGGCCCTGGTCTCCGCGTCGGACGACTACTGGGTCGTGGACCTCCGTCCTCCGTCGGCCGAGGACGTGAAGCGGATCCCCGGGGCGATGGCGCCGACGGCGCAGGACCCGGACGCCGCCTTCCTCTCCGGCCTCGCTCCGACCCGGGCGCTCGTCGTCTACGGCGACGGGGACCTCAAGTCGCTGCCGGCCGCGGCCCGCCGCTTCGGCGGGGAGCTCCTCGCGGTCCGGGGAGGGTGGGCGGCCTGGCAGCGCGAGATCCTGGAGCCGCCGGTTCCGCCCAAGGACGCGACGCCCCCGCTCGTGGCCGCGTACCGGATGCGCCAGGCACTTCACGCCCGCTTCACGGGTGCGGGGGCCGCCGCCGTGCCCGTCGAGGTCCGTCCGACCGTGACCACCGCCGCAGCCCCCCGGAAAGGCGGCGGCTGCTGAGATCCCTCAACGCCCGAACGACGAAAGGTGTGACCCGATGAAACCGAAAGGCGTTCTCGTCCTCGCGCTCCTCCTCGCGGCCGCGGCCCCCGCGCTCGCCACCGACGGCTACTTTCAGCTCGGCTACGGCACCCCCTACGTCGCCATGGGGGGAGCGGGAGTCGCCCTGTCGCTCAGCACCATCGGCCCCGCGACGAATCCCGCCTCGAACGCGTTCCGCACCGGCTGGGACGTCGACGTCGCCGCGTTCATGCCGAGCCGGGAGTTCACGGTGACCGGAGCCCCCTCCGGCTACCCGGGCACCTTCGGGCTCCTGCCGGGGAACGTCAAGAGCGGGAACTCCTTCTTCGTCATGCCGGCCATCGGCGCGAACTGGAAGCTCGGCGGCGCCTGGACGCTCGGCGTGGCTCTCTACGGAAACGGCGGCATGAACACGGCCTACTCCGAGCCGGTCTTCTACGCCGGCCGGACCGGCGTGAACCTCGCCCAGATGTTCGTCGCGCCGACGGTCACCTACCGGATCGCGGAGGGGCATGCGCTCGGCGTCACGGGCATCCTCTCCTTCCAGCGCTTCCAGGCCGAGGGGCTCCTGTCCTTCGCTCCGTTCTCCTCCAACCCTTCCGCGCTCTCGAACCGCGGCTACGACGAGGCGTTCGGCGTCGGCCTCCGGATCGGGTACCTCGGGAAGCTGACCCCCTGGCTCGCCGTCGGCGGCGCCTACCAGACGGAGACCGAGATGGCGAAGTTCAAGAACTACTCCGGGCTCTTCGCCGAGCAGGGCGACTTCGACATCCCGGCGAACTGGACGGCGGGGCTCGCCCTCACGCCCTGCGACCGGTGCACGCTCGCCGTCGACGTCCAGCAGATCTTCTTCAGCCGCACGGAGTCGATCGGGAACCCGATGCTCCCGAACCTGATGATGGCCCCGCTCGGCGCCGACGGCGGCGCCGGCTTCGGGTGGAAGGACGTCACGACGCTGAAGATCGGCGCCGCGTACGAGGTGTCGGAGACACTGACCCTCCGGGCCGGGTACGCCCACTGCACCCAGCCGATCCCGGCGAGCGAGGTCCTCTTCAACATCCTCGCGCCGGGTGTCATCCAGGACCACTTCACGGTCGGCGCGAGCCAGAAGGTCTCGAAGAAGGCGACGCTCCAGCTCGGCGTGGTCTACGCGCCGGCGTACTCGGTCATCGGCCCCAACCCGCTCGAGGTGCCCGGCAAGCAGACCATCGAGCTGAAGATGAGCCAGTGGCTCGTCAGCGTCGGGGCCTCCTTCGGGTTCTGAGAATGGAATGGGGCGCAGATGAGAGAAAAGCCGCTTCCCGGCCTGACCCTTCTCCTCGCGATGGGCGCCTTTGCCGCGCGCGCCGCAGCCGGCACGCACGCGGAGTACGTCGGCTCCGGCCCCTTCGCGACCGGGCCCGACGTGACGAAGAAGTGTCTGGAGTGCCACGACAAGGAGGCGCGAGCCTTCCTGACGTCGGCTCACTGGACCTGGGCCAAGAAGCAGACGGTGGACGGCAAGTCGATCGAGGTCGGTAAGAAGAACGTCGTCAACAACTTCTGCCTGGTGGTGCCCTCCAACTGGCCCCGCTGCACGAGCTGCCATGCCGGGTACGGGTGGAAGGACGCCGGCTTCGACGTCACGAAGGCCGAGAACATCGACTGCCTGGTGTGTCACGACACGACCGGCACGTACCGGAAGTTTCCGACCGGGGCCGGGCATCCGGTCTACGCCGGGGAGAAGAAGGAATTCCCCAAGGGCCAGGCCTGGGAGCCGGTCGACCTCGTGAAGGTCGCCCGGAACGTGGGCAAACCGACGCGTGCGTCGTGCGGAAGCTGCCACTTCTACGGCGGCGGCGGCGATCACGTCAAGCACGGGGACCTCGACTCTTCGTTGAAGAACCCCTCCCCCGCCGTCGACGTTCACATGGGCTCGGCCTCGAAGATGGTCTGCCAGTCGTGCCACAAAGGGGACGAGGCCCACACGATCAAGGGAGAGGCGCGGTCGGTCTCCTACGGGACCGGCGCCGTCGCGATGGGCTGCACCGACTGTCACAAGGCCGAGGCGCACACGTCGGCCATCCTGATCCGCCATACCCGCCGGGTCGCCTGCCAGACCTGCCACATTCCCAGATTCGCGAAGGACAGACCGACGAAGGTCTGGTGGGACTGGTCCACCGCCGGAAAGGACGTGAAGCCGGAGGAGGTTTCGAAGGACAAGTACGGCGAGCCGCTCTACGACCGGATGAAGGGGACCT
Organism: Thermoanaerobaculia bacterium; assembly: GCA_035429585.1. Taxonomy (GTDB): domain Bacteria; phylum Acidobacteriota; class Thermoanaerobaculia; order UBA5066; family UBA5066; genus DAOMFB01. The sequence goes on along the minus strand of DAOMFB010000030.1, from coordinate 5,951 downwards.
TCGTCTGGGAGAAGGACGTCGTCCCGACCTACCTCTGGTACGACGGCACCGTGGACCGCGTCCTGCTCGGAGACAAGGTGGACCCGTCCCGGGTCGTGAGGCTGACGTCGGCGCGCGGAGACCGCGGCGATCCCAAGTCGAAGATCTTTCCCTTCAAGATCATGAAGGGCAAGCAGCCCTACGACAGCGGGAACCGGACCGTCGCCGCCGTGAACCTGTTCGGGCCCGAAGGCTACTGGTCGAAGTACGATTGGAATCTGGCGATCTCGAACGGCATGGCGGCGGCGGGCCAGCCGTACAGCGGGAAGTTCGGCTGGATCGAGACGTCGATGGTCTGGCCGGTCAACCACATGGTCGCGCCCAAGGAAGCGGCTCTCAAGTGCGCCGACTGCCATTCCGGGAAGGGACGTCTGGACTGGAAGGCCCTCGGGTACCCGGGCGACCCGGGGAGGCCGAAGGGAGAATAGGGCGGACGGCGCGAACGCCCGGTCCGGCCTGCGAACGGACGCCGGGGTGGCCGGCGTCCGCCCTCAGTCCGCGAGCGTGAACTCCCACCCGCAGTGCCCCTCTGCGTCCGGGTCGGGCGGGCAGTGGAGGCACCGGACCCGGATGCGCGGGTCCACCGCCCGGGCGAAGGTCTCGAACTCGACCTCACCGACGGGGCGGCACGGGAAGTCCGGAAGCCCCTTCCGCCGGCGTGTCCCCTGGACGCGGCAGGTCGTCAAGAAGAAGCGGAGGGCCCGCCCGTCCCGTTCGATCCGGCTCGGGTTCACGAAGCTGTAGGCCCGGAAGGAGAGCGCCCGCGCGAGCGCGTCGAGGCCGCCGCCCTTCGGGATCGAGTACGCCTCCACGATCCGCCGCGCCTCGGCCGCCGCGAACCGGCGCCACGCGGCGGCGTCCAGCTCCATCGCCGCTTCCATCCCGTACCGCTCCTCGGCGGCGAGGAACCAGCTGCCGTCGTGCGCGAGCCAGTTCTTCGCGAAGACGTCGAGCGCCGTGAAGAGGCCGTCTCGGTCGAGCGCCTCGAAAGCCGGCGGCGCCAGGGTGCTCCCGGCGCCTACAGGCTTCGAGAAGGCCGCGTACCGCTCGTGATGGGCTTCGCCGGTGGCGGTCTCCACGAGGCCGAGACATGCGAGGAAGCCGCGGGCCCAGTCGAGCGTAACGGGGCCCTCGGGGTGTGCGGCGCCCTCGGCCGCGTGGACGCGTGCCGCGAACTCGAAACCCTTGCGCGAGAAGTCCGCCAGGACGAGGACCCCTCCGGGGCGGACGACGCGCACGACTTCGCGGAGGACGGGCGCGCCGTCGGCGAGGTGGTGGAGGACGTTGAAAGAGACGGCGGACGCGAACGCCCCGTCCGGGAACGGAAGGTCGGCGCCGTCCGCCACCGAAAAGCGCACGCGCGCCTCGAGGCCGGTTCCCTCCGTGAGGGACGCGGCCACCTCCTGGTCCCCGGCGTTCACGTCGACGCTCTCGACCGAGAGGCCGCGGCGCGCGAGCTCGCGGGCCATGACACCCATTCCCGAGCCGAGGTCGAGCACCGGCCCCTCGACGGGCCAGACGGCGTCGAGCACGAGCGCCGCCGCCCGCCCGCCGTCGTGCCCGAGGGCCAGGAACGCCTCCCTCCGGGCAAGGAACGCCGCCCGCCGGCGACCGAGGTCCTCCGGGGTCGGCGTCATGTCGTCCGGTCCTTTCGAAGCGGCAGCGGTCGCGACCTACGCCCGCGAGACGCCGGCCGCGGCCGGCGCCGCCAGCGCGGCCTTCGCCAGCGCCTGCGTCAGGTCGGCGATCAGGTCCCGAACGTCCTCGCAGCCGACGGCGATTCGGACGAGATCGTCCGTGATCCCGGCCGACTCCCGCTCCGGCTTCGGCATGCCCCGGTGAGTCATCGAGGCCGGGTGCTCGATCAGCGTCTCGACGCCTCCGAGGCTGACCGCGAGCGTGGCGAGTCTCACGCTGTCGATGAGAACCCGTCCCCCCTCGAAGCCCCCCTTCACGCCGAACGAGAAGACCGCGCCGGGCCCAGCCATCTGCCGGAGCATCAGCGCGTGCTGCGGGTGGCTCGGGAGGCCCGGGTGCCGGACCCAGGCGACGCCGGGGTGCCCTTCGAGGAACCGGGCGATCTCGAGGGCGTTCGCCTGGGCGCGCTCCATCCGGAGCCCGAGCGTCTTGATCCCGCGCAGGACGAGCCAGGCCTGGTGCGGGTCCATCGTGCCGCCGAAGGCGTGGTGGACCTTCCGGAGCCGTTCGAGATGCTCGGGCCGCTTCGCCACGATGGCGCCGCCGACGACGTCCGTGTGCCCGTTCAGGAACTTCGTCAGGCTGTGGACGACGACGTCGGCCCCGAGGGCGAGCGGCTGCTGAAGGACCGGCGACGCGAAGGTGTTGTCGACGACGAGGAGGGCGCCGCCCGCGTGCGCGATCGCCGCGCAGGCCTCGAGATCGCTGAGCTTCATCGTCGGGTTCGCCGGCGATTCGACGTAGACCATCTTCGTCCCGGGCCTCATGGCCGCCGCGACGTTCTCGGGATTCGACGAGTCGACCCACGACGACGAGACGCCGAAGCGCCGGTACTCGTTCTCGAGGACGAGACGGGACGGGCCGTAGACCGAGTCCGTCCCCACGACGTGCGCGCCGGCCTCGAGGAAGGCGACGTAGACCGCATTGATCGCGGCCATCCCGGTGGCCGCCCCGAGCGCGCCGCAGCCCCCTTCGAGCGTCGCCACGCACTCTTCCAGGGCCGCGACCGTCGGGTTCCCGAGGCGCGTGTACTTGTAGCCGGGATCTTCCCCGAGGAACCGGGCGGCGCCTTCGTCGGCATTCCTGAACGCGAACGTGGACGTCTGGTAGATCGGCGTCGAGACGGCTCCGGTGGCCGGGTCGGGATGCTGTCCGGCGTGGATGATCCGGGTGGCGAGATGCATCGGCCGCTTGTCCGTCATGTCGTTTCCCTCCCGCCGGCCGGAACGGCGATCCGCCTCGTCCATTCGCCCGACGCGTCGTTCAACTGATACTCGTCCGCGTGCTCACGGCCGCGCCTCGCCACGTAGTCGACCGCCTCGAGGAGAGCCTGGAACTCCTCCTCGCTGACCGTGGGGGCGAGGCTGATCCGGACCCAGCCCGGCTTCTCGCCGATGTGCCCCTCGTCCAGGCGGTGGCGAATCGCCTTCGACCGATCCTCGTCGATGTGAAGGAGGAGGTGCCCGTAGGGACCCGCGCACATGCAGCCGGCGCGGACCTGGACGCCGAAGAGGTCGTTCAGGAGCCGCGCCGCGAGGTTGTGGTGGAGGTCACGGAAGATCACGGACAGGACCCCCAGCCGGCGCGTCACCAGATTCCCCAGGATGACCAGGTCGTGGCGGTCGCGCCACTCGCCCAGCGCCCGCCGGAGGTAGTCCTGCTCGATCCGCTCGATCCGGGAGGTCCCCACCGCCGCCTTCAGGTCGAAGGCGAGGCCGGCCTGGATCGACTGGACGATCGGCGGCGTTCCTCCGGTCTCCCGGAGCGCGATCGACGAGAGGTACCGGTGGTCCCACGGCGACGTGTAGAGAACGGTCCCGCCCCCCGGCTCCGCCGGGACGCGATTCGTGAAGAGCTTCCGGTTCGCGACCAGGAGGCCCGGCGTCCGCGGCCCGCCGAGGAACTTGTGGACCGAGAAGAAGACGGCGTCGAGCCCCCCGTCCGGGTCCCCCGCCGGGTGCATGTCGATGTCGACGTAGGGGCCCGCGGCCGCGAAGTCGAAGAACGCCCACGCGCCGTGCCGGTGAAGGACGCGGGCCAGGGCGTGGACGTCGTTCAGGATGCCGGTGACGTTCGAGGCGGCGCTGAAGGTCCCGATCTTCCAGGGCCGGTGGGCGTAGGCGCGGAGCTTTCGGTCGAGGTCCTCGGGGCTGATCCGCCCGTCGGCGTCGAACTCGACGTAGACGGGGTCTCCGATCGTCTCCCGCCACGCGATGTCGTTCGAGTGGTGCTCCATCAGCGACCGGAAGACGACCGGGCGGTACCCTTCGGGAATCTGCCGGACGAGGTGGTGCCGCTCCTCGAGCTGGTCCGGAATCCGGAGTCCGAGGACGAGGATCAGGCGGTTGATGGCCCCGGTGGAGCCGGAGCCGACGGGGATGAGGACGTCCTCCTTCGAGGCCCCGATGTAGGCGCCGATCCTCGAGAACGCCTTCTCGTAGCACTCCGTCATGTGGCGGCCGCAGTAGCTGCTCTCGGTGTGCGTGTTGGCCATGAAGGGCAGGACCCGCTCGGCCAGCTCGTCTTCGACGTCCCGGTGGAACCGTCCCGAGGCGATGTAGTCGAAGTAGCGGAGCGGCTTCCGCCCGAAGGGACCGGGAATCGAGGCGTCCGCGCCGATCACGCGGCTCCGAAGGCGCCCCATGAAGGCGGCCTCCTCCGCCGGGGAGCCGCCCGGAAACGGCTCTCGAGGGCTGGCGGAGGTCGCGTCGACGAGACGGGGGATTTCGATCATCGGATTCGTCGGGCTCGAAGGGTGCCGGGAAGACGGTTCCGCGGCCGGCCGCGAGGCGTCACTTCCCCGAGGCCGACCCGTTCCCCGGGGCCCGCTTGACCATGTGGATCTCGGTCCCGCCCTTCTCGAACCGGACCTCGTCCATGAGCTGGTTGATCAGGTAGATCCCGCGCCCGTGGGTCGAGAAGACGTTCTCCCCCATCACCGGGCTCGGGAGCTCCTTCGGGTCGAAGCCGCGCCCGGGATCCCTCACGATCAGGAGCATGCCGCGTTCCCGGTCGCACGCCACGCAGCACTCGATGATCTTCGAGGGGTCGTTCTTCCCTCCGTGCTTGATGGCGTTGGCGAGCGCCTCGCGGAGGGCCAGCTCCACGTCGAACTCCTGCCCTTCGGCGCAGCGCATTTCCTTCACGACCCGCATGATCTCCTCCACGACGGGAGAGATCAGGTTCACGTCGGCGGGGAGCTTGTGCAGGACGCGAACGATGAGGTCGTTCTCGTCGAACTCGCAGGGAATGGGTTTCTCGCTCGACACGCTCTAGGCCTTCGGCATTCTACGTGGATTGGCGTTCGCCGGGATCGTCCCGGCTCCGGCCGCCTCGAACGCCTCCCCGTGCTGCAGGATCACGACGTTCGGCTTCGGGTCCGGCGCCTCGGTGATCTCGCGGCAGAGGCGGTCGAGGGGCCCCGCCTCCGAGTCGTTCCCCTGCGGAAACGTACCGTAGTGGATCGGGATCATGACGGCGCTGCCCAGCTCGGCGAGCTCCCGAAGGGCCGTCTGGGGGCCGAGATGCCGGTAGGCCATGTACCACGGCGGCTCGAAGCCGCCGATCGGAAGGAGCGCGACCCGGAGGTCCGGAAAGCGTGCGCCGATCGCCGCGAAGTGGCTCCCCTCGCCCGTGTCCCCCGCGAAGTAGACCGAGCCGGCCGCTCCCGTCAGGACGAAGCCGCTCCAGAGTCTCCGGTAATCGGGGAAGGGGCCCCGCCCGGAGGCGTGCCGCGCCGGGACCGCCGTCAGCACGAGGCCGGGGGCGATGCGGACCGACTGCCACCAGTCGAGGTCCCGCACGCCGCCCACGCCGTTCTTCGCGAGGAACGCCCCGTTGCCGAGCGGGGCGTAGAACGCCGGGCCGTGCTCGGCGGCGAGCCGGCGGAGCGTCGGCAGGTCCATGTGGTCGTGGTGGTCGTGGCTGACGAGGACGACGTCGATCGGAGGGAGGCTCTCGAAGTCGATGCCCGGAGGCCGTCGCCGGATCGGCCCCACCGTGGGGACCGCCCGCCGGGCCCACGTCGGGTCGGTCAGGACGTTTACGCCGTCCATCTGGATGAGGACCGTGGCGTGGTTCACCCAGGTGACGCGGATCCGGTCGTCGCCGACGCGCCGCGCCGGGCAGGGAGCCGGGATGCCGGGCCGGAAGGGCCCCCACGGGGGCCGGTTCTTCGCCATCTCCCAGCGGATCCGGTCGCCGAAGTCGAGGGG
>DAOMFB010000029.1:0-15088 GCA_035429585.1 Thermoanaerobaculia bacterium | reverse complement strand
GATTCTCGCACGCCGACCGCCGGGGGAGAGGCGTTCGTATACTGCCGGGCGATGCCGAGTCCGGTGCGGACCCCGTCGGGCGGGGGAGAGGTCTCTCCCGGCGCAGACGCCTCGCGCCGGAGGGTCCTCCTCGTTGCGGGAGTGCTCGGGGGCCTCCTCGCCCTCCTGTCGGTCGTCGACATGTTCCTTCCGAAGGCCTACGACGGCGCCGTGCCCGACCCGTACTCCACGGGCGGGATCCTGATCCGCGACCTCGTTCCGGGGGGCGGCGCCGAGCGCGCCGGGCTGCAGCCGGGCGACGTGATCCTCGGGATCGGGCACCGGATCCTGAACCGGGCCACCGACGCGCCGGCCGAGCTCCGGCGTCACCGGATCGGCGAGTCGGTGGAGTACCTCGTCCGCCGCGGGGACCGGATCTTCGAGGCGCCGGTGGTCCTGACGCCGTTCCGCCTCGGCTCGGGCACGTACCTCTACTACGCGCTCCTCGGGGCGCTCTTCTTCGCGCTGGGCGTCTTCGTCGTCTCCCGGCGGCCGGGCGACCCGGCGGTCGGGGTCTTCTACGGCCTCTGCATCCTCTTCATGCTCTTCTTCGTCTGCCGGCTCCGGCCCTCCAGCTACTACTGGATCGACTACTTCGTCCAGGTGGCCGGCACGCTGGCGCTCTTCCTGCTGCCGGCGGTCTTCCTCCACTTCTTCCTCCTCTTCCCCCGGCGGAAGGTCTTCCGGTTCGCCGGCCCGTCGGCGCCGCGCCCGCTGGCCGCCCTGCAGCGGTTCCTCAACGGCTCGCCCCTCTTCTTCACGCTCCTCTACACGCTGCCGCCGATCCTCTACGTTCTCCAGATGGCCGCCCACCAGGCCGGCTCGCCCCGGCGCCTCATCTACGGCGCGCCGACGCTGAACTGGATCCTCCTGGCCGACTACCTGATCCTCGGCCTTCTCGCGCTGGCCCATTCCTTCTTCACGAACGACGACCCGAACGCGCGCCGGCCGATCCTCATCCTCCTCCTCGGGACGATCGCCGGGATCGTCCCCTTCGTCGTCTTCGCCGTCTTCTTCCCGTCGCTCTTCCGGGACGAGCGGTACCTCGCGTGGGGCGTCGTGCCGATGGCGCTCATCCCGCTCGCGTTCGCCTACGCCATCGTCCGGTTCCGCCTCTTCGACGTCACGGTCATCGTCCGCAAGTCGCTCGTCTACGGCGTCCTGACGGCCGTCGTCACCGGCTTCTACGCGCTCGCCGTCGTGACGGGCAACGCGATCCTCTCGTCGTTCTCGTCCGTCGCGGTGACGTCGTCGCCGGCGTTCGCGTTCGTCTTCGGCCTCGCCGTCGTCCTGCTCTTCGACCCGCTGCGCCGGCGCGCCCAGAGCGTCGTGGACCGGGTCTTCTTCCGCGACCGGGCCGATTTCCAGCGGGCGATCCTCGACATGAGCCGCTCCGTTGTCTCCCAGCTCGATCGGGACAAGATCCGCGACCTGATGACGGAGCGGACGGCCGAGCTGCTCCGCCTGCGCAGCCTCGACCTCCTCGTTCCCCGCGCGGCCGACGGCGCGTTCACGGACGCGCACGGCGAGGGGCGGCCGACGCTTCCGATGGGAAGCCGGCTGCCCCAGCTGCTCGCCGGCCAGGGCGTTCCGCTGAGACTGGCCGACCTCGACACGCGGACGATCGACGAGCCGTCCCGCCGGTTCGTGGAGACGGAGTCACGGCGCGGCGTGAAGCTCCTCGTTCCCGTCGCGACCCGCGGGAAGCTCCTCGGCGTCCTCGCCGTCGGGCCCAAACGGTCGGAGGAGGAGTTCTCGCGCGAGGACGTCGACCACCTGACGACGATCGCCAACCAGGGGGCTCTCGGCCTCGAGGCCGCGGGGCTCCACGAGCAGCTGACGCGCCGGGCCGAGGTGGAGCGCGACCTCGAGATCGCGCGGGACATCCAGGTCAGCCTCTTCCCGCGGCGCCTCCCGAAGGTCACCAGCGCCGACTTCTTCGGTGTCTCGCGTCCGGCCCGGGTCGTCGGCGGGGATTTCTACGACTTCCTGGACGTGGACGGACCCGGCGGGCGCCTCGGCTTCGTCCTCGGCGACGTCTCCGGGAAGTCGATTCCGGCGGCGCTCCTGATGGTGGCGGCCAAGGAGATCGTCTACGCCCGGGCGATGTCCGACCCCGACCCCGCGGTCGTCTTCCGCGAGGCGAACCGCCGCCTCTACGAAATCAAGAGGCGGATGTTCGTGTCGCTGGGCTACTTCCTCTTCGACCCGCGCGCCCTCTCCCTCCACTACGCCCTCGGCGGCCAGCCGACCCCGCTCCTCGTCCGGGCGGGCGCCGAGGCCGTGGAGCTCCCGGGGCCGAAGAACCGGCTGCCGCTGGGGGCCTTCCGGCACGTCCCGTACGACGCGGTGACCACGTACCTCTCCCCCGGAGACCTGCTCCTCTTCTACACGGACGGCCTGACGGAGGCGATGTCGGCCGAGACGGTCCTCTACGGGGACGAGCGGCTGAAGGCCTCCCTGGTCCGCCATGCCTCCCTTCCGCTCCCCGAGCTGGCGGACGAGCTCCTGGAAGACGTCCGCCAGTTCACCCACGGGGCGGAGCAGTACGACGACGAAACCTTTGTCCTGATGAGGATTACGTCCGGGTCCCGGTAGAACCCTTTCGGGGGGCCGTGCGTATCATGGCTTGGAAGGGGTGCCTGCCATGTCCCGTATTCCGCGCCGCCGCCTCCTCCTCGCCGGGCTCGGCCTCGTTCTGACGGCCGGCGCAGCGCTCGGGGCCTATTCCGTCCTGACGCGCCGGGAGGTGACGACCTCCTCGGCCGAGGCCCTCAGGTTCTACCGGCTGGGACGGGAGAACCAGCTGAAGCTGTACAACAAGGAAGCCCTGACGGCCTATGCCGAGGCGCTGAAGCTCGACCCGCACTTCGTCATGGCGACGGTCCGGCTGGCCGCCATGACGCGGGACCGCGATCCCGAGCGGGCCCGGGCGCTCTTCGACGGGATTCGCCCCTACGTGGGCTCCGTCTCCGAGCGGGAGCGGATCCAGATCCGCTACTTCGAGGCGGGGCTGGAGCGGAAGACGCCGAAGGAGCAGGAGCAGGTTCTCGACGAGTGGATCCGGCGCTTTCCGGACGATCCGGAGCCCTACTTCCTGCAGGCCGAGCACTACGTGAAGACGGACCGGATGCCGCAGGCCATCGGCGACCTCGAGAAGGTGATCTCCCTCAATCCGAACTTCGCCTACGCCTACAACACGCTCGGCTACTACTTCCTGGGGCAGGGGGACTATGCGAAGGCCGAGGAGTACCTCCGGCGGTACCGGTTCCTCGCCCCCGACCAGGCGAACCCCAACGATTCCCTCGGGGAGCTCTACCTCTCGATCGGCCGGTACGAAGAGGCCGAGGAGTTCCTCAAGAAGGCCCTCGAGGTGAAGCCGGACTTCTACCCGTCGGTCGCCCATCTCGGAACGCTCGAGGTGGCGCGCGGGAACTTCCTCGCCGCGGCGGACCGCTTCCGCGAGGCGGCCGAGCGGGCCGACGCGCCCGGGGACCGCTCCGAGCAGTACTTCTGCGCTGCGACGGCTCTCGCGGTCGCCGGCCGGGCCGATGAAGCCGTCGCGCTGTTGGGAAAGGTGGCGCCGCCGCCGGCGGAGGGCGACGAGAAGCTGCAGAAAGCCCGCCAGCGGATGGGGTATCAGCGGCGCGCCGTGATCCTCTCTCTCCTCGGCCGGAGCCACGAGGCGGCGGAGGAGCTCGAGGCCTTCTCCCGGCTCCTCGGCGACCTCCCCGACGAGGCCAAGGCCTCCTGGGAGCGGGAGGCCGGCATCGCGCGCGGCTTCATCGCGGCCCACGAAGGACGCCACGAGGAGGCCGCCGCGGCCTTCCGGGCGGCGATCCCGAAGGGACCGGCCCCCGGCGGATTCGGCTATTTCCCGGGGATGGACATGCTCCGCGTGGCCCTCGCGAGGAGCCTCGCGGCGGCGGGACGGCCCGAGGAGGCCGAGGAGGCCTTGAAGCCGGTCCTCTCCCGAAACCCGAAGTTCCAGCCGGCGGTCGACGTCGCGGCCCGCATCAAGGGCGGGGCGGCGGCCCGCTCCTGAGATGAGCACGGCGCGGCCCCGCTCCGCGCGCCCCGACGAGGCCTTCGATCTCCGGAAGAAGGTCCTGCGCCTCGAGACGCTCTACGACGTCGGCCGGCTGATCCCGGCGGCCCGGGACGAGGCGGCGCTCCTCGAGGAGGTGCTCGGGCGGACCGTGGCGGTCCTCGACGCCGCGCGCGGCGTCGCGGCCCTGTTCGAGACCGAGCGCGAGGCCGGGCGCGTCGTGGGCGTCGGCTTCGCGCCCGTCCCCGAGGTCCTCGCGGTCGGCGGCGATCCCTTCGTCCTCGACCTCTGCCGCGCCCGGGCGCCGCTGGCCCGTCCCTTCGAGTCGGTCCTCGGCCGCCCGGCCGGCAGCGCCGCCGGCGTCCCGTTCGCGTCGGGCGAGCGCGTCTTCGGGGTCCTCGTCGTCATGGACCGGGAGGCGCGCGGCGAGCGCTCCACCCCCTTCGACGAGGACGACCGCCGCTTCCTGGGCTCGCTGGCCGGCCTCCTGGGGCCGGGCCTCGAGGGGATCCGCCGGCTGGAGGCGCTGGCCGCCGACCTCGACCGTCTCCGCGAGGAGAACCGCGCCCTGAAGGGGACGCTCGCCATCGACGACGTCCTGATCGGCGACTCGGCCGAGATGCGTCGCGTGCGCGAGCTCGTGACGCGCGCCGCGGCCTCGCGCGTCAACGTCCTCGTCACGGGCGAGAGCGGAACCGGAAAGGAGCTCGTCGCGAAGCTCCTCCATGCCGCTTCCTCGCGCCGGGACGGGCCGTTCCTCGCCCTCAACTGCGCCGCGGTGCCGGAGGCGCTCCTCGAGGCGGAGCTCTTCGGCATCGAGAAGGGCGTGGCCACGGGCGTGGAGGCGCGCGTGGGGAAGTTCGAGCTGGCGAGCGGCGGCACGATCTTCCTCGACGAGATCGCGGACGCCCCGCTGGCGATCCAGGCGAAGCTCCTGCGCGTGCTGCAGGAGCGGGAGATCGAGCGCGTCGGCGGCCGCCACCGGATTCCCGTCGACGTCCGCGTGGTCTCCGCCTCGCACGCCGATCTCCCGGCCGAGATCCGTGCGGGACGCTTCCGGGAGGACCTCTTCTACCGCCTTCGCGTCGTGGAGATCCGCCTGCCGGCGCTCCGGGACCGGCGGGAGGACATCCCCCGGCTCGCGGCCCATTTCCTCTCGCGGATCTCCTCGCGCGACGGGAGGTCCCCGACGATCCTCGGCCGGGACGCGGTCAAGGCGCTTCTCGACTACCCCTTTCCGGGGAACGTCCGGGAGCTGGAGAACCTCCTCGAAGGGGCCGTGGCGCTCTCGGGAGGGCGGACCCTCGCGGCCGCCGATCTTCAGTTCGGGGCGTCCCGGGCGGAGGGACCGGCGGCCGGATCGTCGGACCTCCGTGCCGTCGAGCAGGCGCACATCCGACGGATCCTCGCCTCGGTGCAGGGGAACAAGAGCCGGGCCGCCAAGATCCTCGGCGTGAGCCGTCGAACGCTCTACCGGAAGCGCGTCTAGATGACACACCGTGCCAATGCGGCGCATTAGCGGCTAAGTTCATCGTTATCAGCGTCTTCGCTGGCGACAGCGCCTTTTCCCGCCTTTGTGTGCCATTTATTCGCACTTGGACGAGAAGGTGCGTGCGTTCGCTCTGGCGGGTAACTGACTAAACAGTAACAGGTTGTCTCTCTGAGACCGGTCGCCTCCGTGCGTGGTCTGAGCCTTGCTGTCACGAAGGCAGGGAAAGCAGGAGCGCGAATGGACGAGACCCAGGGAGTCTTGCAACTCGTCGCCACCGCGACCGCGCGCGAAGCGCAGGGAGAGGGCGAGCGGGTCGCCGCGTCGGAGGCTCCGGCAGCGGACGGCTGGCTGCTCGGACTCCTCGCGCTCCAGGCGGCCGCCTTCGCCCTCGCGGGGGCGTCGGGTAAGATCCCCGCGGCCGTCATCACGCTTTTCCGCGCGCTCCTCACGTTCTAGAGCGAGGTTTCACGACGCGATGTCCTCCAGGCGCGAAGTGCACCTGACAATCCCCATCGCGCCGGAGATGGAGATCGCGGCGATGGCGCAGGTGGCGGCCCTCGGCGAGTGGATGGAGATGGGCCGCGACAAGATCGACGAGGTGAAGATGGCCGTCGCCGAGGCGTGCATCAACGCCTTCGAGCACAGCCAGACGCCTGACCGGAAGGTCGACATCCAGTTCCGGATCGGCGCGGAGGGGGACGCGGACGGGCGTCCCTACCTCGAGGTCGACGTCTCGGACGCGGGCCGCGGCTTCGACCCGTCCCGGCTCGAGACGCCCGAGATCTCGGCCAAGCTCCGGTCCAGCCGGAAGCGCGGCTGGGGGATCAAGATCATCGAGAGCCTGATGGACGACGTCCGGATCGAGAGCGGCGCGCGCGGAACGCGCATCATCATGAGGAAGTACCGCTGACGGGGAGGTCGGGGGAAAGAGGGACATGAGCGAGATCCTCAAAGTGACGGTGGAGCGGCCGGACGCGGCCGTGGCGATCCTCAGGACCGACGGCTACATCAACAACGCCGGCGGCGAGGAGATCGCACGGCAGGCGTACGCGCTCATGGGGGGCGGCGTGAACCGGCTCCTCCTCGACCTCGAGAAGACGAAGATCGTGAACTCCATCGGCATCTCCATCCTCATCGAGATCCTCGAAAAGCTCCTCGACGCCGGAGGCCGCCTCGCGTTCTGCCGGCTCACGCCGACCATCGAGAAGACCTTCCAGATCATGGGCCTGGCCCAGTATGCGCGGATCTTCCCGGCTCCCGACCCCGCCGTCTCCTGGCTTCGCGGGGAGACCGATTAGCCCCGGCGCGATCCCTCCGGGCGCCGATGTCCTGGGCGCCCACCCGCGCCTGGCGGCGATCGACCCCGCGACGGACGAGAATCCGCTCGGGCACGTTCTCGCGGCCCTCCTCGCGGGCTCCGGGGCCACCCGCGGCTTCGCGGTCGACCCGGCGGTGACGCAGCGCCGCGCCGCCATCGGCCTGACGCCCGGGAGCGGCGCCCTCGCCCGGCTCGACCGCTTCCTCGAGCAGACGGGCCCGGCCGCCACGGCCTTCCCGGAAGGGCTCGGAGCCGAGCTCCTCGCCCCGGCGAGCGCGCACGACGCGCGCGTCGTCCCCCTGACGGCGCGCGACGAGACCCTGGCGCTCGTGCTCATCGACCGTCCCCCGCAGGACCCGGTCGGGTTCGCGTCCGTCGCGGCGCACGCGGCGTCGATCCTCGCCGTCATCCGGATGTCCCAGCGGGTCTCGAGGGCCGACTTCGAGCTGAAATACCGGGTGTGGGAGCTCCAGAGCCTCTACGACGTCGGGCTCTCCATCGCCGGGACGCTCGACCTCGACTCCCTCGCCGAGGACATCCTGATGAAGTCCATCTCGCTCCTCAACGCGCGGACGGGGACCCTGATCGTGCGGACGACGGGGGGAGACGCCGGGGACGGGGTGCTGGTGAAGCACTTCGGGCCGCCCCTCGCGGGCCCGGAGGTCCTCTCGTCCCTCCCGGACCACGCCTGCCGGTGGAACGGCCGCGCCGAGCGGATCGGGGATCTCGCCTCGGCTCCGGCCGAGAAGCTCCTCCTCGCGCCCATCGTCGCCGAGGGGCGTGCCCTCGGCGTCCTGCTCATGGGGGACAAGGAGAACCGCGCGGGCGGCGTCGACGACTTCTCGCCGGGTGACGAGCGGATCCTGTCCCTCTTCGGGAACCAGGCGGCGATCGCGCTGGAGAACGCGCGGCTCCACCGGGAGGCCGTCGAGAAGGAGCGGATGGAGCGGGAGATCGAGGTGGCGGCGTCGATCCAGAAGACGATCCTTCCCGCCGCGCTCCCCCGGGTGGCGGGGCTGATGCTCGCGGGAGGCAACCGCCCGACGCGGCAGGTCGGCGGGGACTACTTCGACGTCTTTCCGCTGCCGGACGGACGGACCGCGTTCTGCGTCGCCGACGTGGCCGGGAAGGGCGTGCCGGCGGCGCTCCTCGTCTCGACGGTCCACGCGTGCCTCCGGATCCTCCTCGACCTGGGCGTCGCGGACCTGCCGGGCTTCGTGGCGAGGGTCCACCGGCACCTCCTCGGATTCAGCTCCACGAGGAAGTTCGTGACGCTCTTCTTCGCGGTCTACGATCCGGTCCGGCGGGAGGTCCGCTACGTGAATGCGGGCCACAACCCCGGCGTCCGCCTCGCGGAGGGGGAAGCGACGCTGCTCCCGAGCAGCGGGCCGCCGATCGGGATCCTCCCGGAGTGCACCCACCGCGAAGCCTCGGTGTCGCTCGGGCCGGGGGACACGCTCGTGCTCTATTCCGACGGGATCACCGAGGCGGTCAACGCGGCCGACGAGGAGTTCGGCATGGAGCGGCTGATCGACCTCGTGAGGTCCGGGCAGGACGAGCCTCCGGAAGCCCTCTCCGGCTGCATCTTCGGAGCGGTCTCGGAGTTCACCCGCGGCGTGGCGCAGTACGACGACCAGACGGTCCTGATCGTCCGCGCGTGCTGACCGCCCCGGGACCGCGGCGCGCGGCGGCGGTCCTCGCGTTCCTCGGAATGGCCGGCGCCTGCACGTTCTCGCGGGAGAAGATGGTGCTCCGCCTCGACGCCCTCGCGCCGCCCGCCCCGGGCGCCGTCAACATCCGGAACGTCGAGGAGAAGCTGCAGCGCGGCTACATTCCCGAGGTCGTCGCCTTCCTCACCGGGCCCGAGGCCCGGAAGCTCGATCCGGAGAAGGGAGCCCACCTCCTCCTCCAGGCGAAGCTGGAGACCGCGGACTTCGCCGTGGCGGAGGCGATCGCGGGCTGGCTCCTCGCGCGGCCGCTCCGGATGGAAACCCGCGCGGACGTCGAGTGGCTCCGGTCGCAGGCGGCCTACTGGCGCGGGGACTTCGGGGCCGCCGCGCGGAGCGCGGACGCCTCCCGTGCCGCCGGCCGCGGGGTCCCGGAGGGGTGGATCACCTTCCTCAGGTCCGGCGAGGCGCGGAAGCCGTACGAGGGCCCGGTTGCCGGGGAGCGGACGACCCTCCGCTTCCACTACGGCCGGCCGAACCTGATCCGGCTGGCGGTCCGCGTGAACGGCGAGGCGGCGGGCGGCATGATCCTGGACTCCGGTGCGTCGCTCTCGCTCCTGACCGAGGCCGCGGCGGCGCGCCTCGGGGTCGAGCCCGTCCCCGGCGCCGTGGCCCCGGCGCGGGGGCTGCACCAGAAGGAGATCCCGATGCGCCTCGGGTGGGCGCGGTCGGTCACGCTGGGCACGCTGACGTTCCGCGACGTTCCCTTCGGCATCCTCCCGGACGGCGCCCTCACCTTCGAGACGGAGGCGCTGGGCCTCTTCTCTCCGGACGGCGTCCTCGGCGTCCACCTGATGAAGGAGCTGGACTGGCGGATCGAGATGGCCGAGCGGCGGATCCAGGCGATTCGCCTCGACCCGGACCTCCGGCGCGGCGGGCCGGGCCAGACGATCTTCCTCCGCCGGATGAAGCCGATGATCCGGGTCTCCTTCAACCGCCAGCCCTGGTCGCTGTTCCTCCTCGACACCGGCTCCGAGCCGACCATGGTGACGCCCGAGGGACTCGTCGCCAACCAGTACGTCGGCTACGAGCCGAGCGCGCCGATCACCCTGGAAGGGATCGGCAAGACCCAGGTGTCGTGGTCGAAGGTCTCGGACATCACGCTCGGCCTCGGGCGGTGGGGCGTCTGGTTCAAGAACCTGGTCGTCAACGAGGGGGGCGACGCGATCGGCGACGGGATCGTCGGCATGTCCTTCCTCTCCCCGTTCGACCTGGAGCTCCGGTTCTCGCTGATGACCCTCTCCCTCGAGCGGTCCGGGGGAGCCGGGACGGCGGCCCGGGAGCCCTTCTCCGACCTGCCGGAGACGCCGCGGAATCCCTTCTGACGCCGTCCTCGCGCGAGGTCGGCACGCGGCTCGCTAGAATCCGGGCGTGGGCCGTGTCATCCTCGCAGCCGCCCTGGGCGCCGGCGTCGCCATGTCCGGCTGCTCGCGGGCGTCGGACGTGTACGAGCCGAAGCGTCTCGAGATGGTGGAGCGCCAGATCGCCGCGCGCGGCGTGAAGGATCCCCGGGTCCTCGAGGCGATGCGGACCCTCCCGCGGCACCTCTTCGTCCCCGACGCGGAGATGGCGCACGCCTACGAGGACCGGCCCCTCCCGATCGGAAGCGGCCAGACCATCTCGCAGCCGTACATCGTCGCCTTCATGACGGAGCAGCTCCACCTGACCGGCAGCGAGACCGTCCTCGAGATCGGCACCGGGTCCGGCTACCAGACGGCGGTCCTCGCGCGGCTGGCGCGGAAGGTCTACTCGATCGAGATCCGGCCGGAGCTCGCGCAGGAGGCCGCGGAGCGCCTGAAGAGCCTCGGCATCTCGAACGCCGAGGTCATGACGGGCGACGGTTACAAGGGCTGGCCGGAGCACGCGCCGTTCGACGGCATCCTCGTGACGGCCGCTCCGGAGAGGATTCCGCCCCCTCTCCTCGAGCAGCTGGCGTCGCCGGGGCGGATGGTGATCCCGGTCGGGGGCTTCTACCAGGAGCTGAAGGTCATCGAGCGGACGTCGGACGGCTTTCGCGAGCGGAGCGTCCTCCCCGTCCGCTTCGTCCCTTTCGTGCGGGAGACTCCGACGCCGCCGCCGGCGCCGGCCCACTGAGAGGCCCGCACGAGGATCGCGCTCCTCGTCGCCCTGGCTCTCGCCGCGAGCCCGCTCCGCGCCGGCGAGAACCCCGATCCGCCGGCGCCCCGGGCCGCGGCCGGGGAGGCGTCCGGGGACGTCTCCGACAGGAACCTCCTCGACGCCGGGAAGCTGATCCTCTTCGACACGGGCGAGATCCTGACGGCGCCGCTCCGGTGGGACGGAAGCGACTGGCTGAAGCTCGGGATCTCGGGCGCCGCCGTGACCGGGACGGTCCTCGCCCTGGACCAGCCGATCCGGGAGGCGTCGCAGCGGAGCCGGACGCCCTCCCGCGACGACTTCGCCACCTTCATCCAGAGGTTCGGCGCGGAGTATTCGTGGGCGACCATCGGGGTTTTCGCGATCGCGGGGTGGGGCTTCGACGACTCGACGTCGCGGCGCGTGGCCGTGGACGCGGTCGCCGCCAGCCTCATCGCCAGCGGAATCGTCACGACGACGGTGAAGTACTCCGTGGGCCGGTACCGGCCCGGAGACACCACCGCCACGTGGACCGCGCAGCCCTTCTCCGGGAACGTCTCGTTTCCGTCGGGACACACGACGCAGGCGTTCGCCCTGGCGGCCGTCATCTCCGGGCACTACACGCAGTGGTGGGTCCGCGGGACCGCGTTCGCCATCGCCGGATGCGTCGGCCTGGCGCGGATCCAGCTGAACCAGCACTACGCCTCCGACGTCGTCCTCGGGGCCCTGATCGGGACCTCGATCGGCGGCACGGTGGTGGCGCTGAACAGGAAGCGGCGGGCGGCGGCGCCGGGACCGCGCGTGGCCGTGACGCCGCTCCTCCTCCCGAAGGGGGGCGGGCTTCAGGTCGCCGCCGTCTTCTGACGGCAGCCCGTTCAGCGCGTTCCGTCGCCCGTGCAGAGGATCCGGTAGAGCTCCGGCCGGCGGTCCCGGAAGAAGCCCCAGGAGGCGCGGGCGGCGCGGACGGCCGCGAGGTCCACGGAGGCGACGATGACCCCTTCCTCGTCCCGTCCCAGCTCGGCGAGCTTCTCGCCGGCGTGGTCGGCGATGAACGAGGAGCCGTAGAAGCGCTGTCCCCCCTCGTTCCCGACCCGGTTCGCCGCGACGACGGGGACGACGTTGCAGACGGCGTGTCCCAGCATCGCCCGCTGCCAGCGGTCCTTCGTGTCGAGGGCCGGGCTCTCCGGCTCCGAGCCGATGGCGGTCGGGTAGAGGAGGGCGTCGGCTCCCGAGAGGACCAGCGCCCGGGCGCACTCGGGAAACCACTGGTCCCAGCAGATGCCGACGCCGAGCGTCGCCCGCTTCGTCCGCCAGGCCACGAAGCCCGAGTCGCCGGGGCGGAAGTAGAACTTCTCCTCGTAGCCCGGCCCGTCGGGGATGTGGCTCTTCCGGTAGACGCCGAGGATCTCGCCCCCCGCGTCCACCATGGCGACGCTGTTGTAGTAGGCCGGCCCGGCCTTCTCGAAGAAGGAGACGGGGATCGCGACGGAGAGCTCGCGGGCGAGGTCGGCGAAGCGGCCGACCGTCGGATGGCCCTCGACGGGTCTCGCCCACGCGAAGAAGGCGTCCTTCTCCTCGCGGCAGAAGTACGGCCCCTCGAAGAGCTCGGGGGGAAGGACGACGTCGGCCCCGCGCCGGGCGGCTTCGCGGACGAGCCGCTCCACCGTCGCGACGTTCTCGGCCACGGAGCCCCCCAGAGCGCACTGGACGGCGGCGAGGGTCAGACGTTTGGGAGCGCTCAACGGACGGATCCTCGCGGTTCCTGCTGCGTGATGCAATGCCAGGCCCCGCCGCCCGAGAGGAGGTCCCGTGCGGCGACGCCCGTGACGCGGCGGCCCGGGAAGAGCGGCTCGAGGGCGCGGAGGGCCGGGTCGTCGGAGGGCCCGCCGAAGACCGGCACCACGACGGCCCGGTTCCCGACGAAGAAGTTGACGTGGCTGGCCGGCCGCGGCGCTCCCGTGTCGTCGGGGACGAGGCCGGGCGACGGAACGGTCAGGACCTCGAGCTTCCGTCCCTCGGCGTCCCGGAACGACCGCAGCTCGCGCTCGACCGTCCGCAGGGTGTCCGCGTTCGGGTCGTCGGGGCCGGACGGCCTCATGCAGACGACGACGCCCTCGGCCACGAAGCGGGCCAGGTTGTCGACGTGCCCGTCGGTGTGGTCGTTCCGGAGCCCTCCGGAGAGCCAGAGGACCGTCTCCGCCCCGAGGGCCTCCCGGAGACCGGCTTCCAGCTCCTCCGTCGACATCCCGGGGTTCCGGTTCGGGTTCCGGAGGCACTCCGTCGTCGTGAGGCAGGTGCCCTTCCCGTCCACGTCGACGGAGCCCCCCTCCAGCACCCACGGGAAGGAGAAGCCGCGCATCCGGGCCGCGAGGGCGAGGCGCGGCGAGACGAGGTCGTCCCCTTCGAGGACCCACTTCCCCCCCCACCCGTTGAAGGCGAACGAGACGGCGGCGACCCCCTCCGGGCCCGCCACGAAGACCGGGGCGGTGTCGCGGAGCCAGATGTCGCCGAAGGGGATCCGGTGGAACCGGGCCGGCAGGCCGGTCATCCGGGCCCGGGCTTCCGTCTCCCGGCGCTCGTCCGGGACGAGCACCTCGAGGCGCTCTCCCCGCGCGCTCCCGGTCGCGGGGTCGATGTCGGCCACCGCGCGGGCCATCTCGAGCCACGCCTCCCGGACCGGCTCCAGCGCCTCCTCCCAGAGGTCGGCGTGAGACGGCCAGGCGATCCAGACGGCGCGGTGCTCCGCCCACTCCGCGGGCTGCCGGTACCCGGCGGCGCGAGGCGTCGCGGCGGAGAGCGCCGTCGTCACTCGGGCAGGAACTCCCGCGTCAGGTTCCGGACGCGGTCGGCCTCGACGTGGACGTCGTCCTCCACCCGGATGCCGCCGCAGGGCGTCAGCCGGTCGATGAGGGCCCAGTCGAAGGCGTCCGTCGTCCGGCCGGCCCGGTAGGGCTCCAGGAGCATCGGGATGAAGTAGAGCCCGGGCTCGATCGTGAAGACCATCCGCGTCTCGATGGTCCGCGTCGTCCGGAGCGAGGGATAGTCGTCCGGCGGCGCGGCGACGGCCCCTTCGCGCGAGGCCTGCCGGCCCGCGACGTCGTGCACCTGGATGCCGAGGAAGTGCCCGAGGCCGTGCGGGAAGAAGGGGAGCGTCAGCTTCTTCTCGAGGGCCTCGTCGAGGGTCACCTTGAGGACGCCCGTCTCGACGAGGAGCGCCCCGATCCGGCGGTGGGCCTCGCGGTGGAGCTCGACGTACGAGCGGCCCGGCTTCGCGCCGTCGGCCAGCGCCTTCTGCAGCGCCTTCATGCCGTCGAGGAGCCTCGCGAAGACCGGGTGGGCCTTCTTCGTGACGTACGTCCGCGTGATGTCCGAGCCGTACATCCTCACCTGCGCCCCGGCGTCGATCAGGAAGACGGCGCCCGGCGCGGCCTCGCGCCCCCGCTTGCCGTGGTAGTGGAGCGTCGAGGCCCGCTCGTCGAGCGCGACGATCGTCGTGTAGGGGAGGGGGTCGTCCGGGTCCCCGACGGCGGCGACGAAGGGGGGGGGGATCTGGATCTCGGGAGGGGCGGAGCGGAAGGCCGCCTCGGCGGCGCGGTACCCGGCCGCGGCCTTCGCCGTCGCCTCGGACAGGGTCGCCACCTCGTAGGGCGTCTTGTAGGAGCGCTCCCAGTCGAGCCGGGCGACGAGCCCTTTCGGGTTCAGGGCCGCCGCGGCGAACCCCCTGGTCTTGGCGATCTCCTCCACCGGCCCCACGAACGCCGTCTGCGGCGTGACCGGGCGGGAGGCGACGTCCTTCCACGCCTCCCCGGGCGTCTCGACGTCGACGACGTCGAAGGCCGCGCGGACGAAATCGGGCGCGGGGGCGGGCGGGGCGTACCAGAAGTCCCGGGGCGTCACGCGGACGATGCGGGGCCGCTTCTCGGGGACGACGTCGAGGAGGTGGAAGGGCCCCTCGACGGGGGCCCAGTGGGCGAAGTGGGGCGTGGAACGGAAGGGCGCGTCGTTGTCGTCGGCGAAGTAGGTGAACGGCACGCCCGAGTGGACGACGAGGCGCGAGAAGCCCGTTTCCGAGAGTGCGCGGGCGGCCGTCGAGAGCCGCTCGGCGACGTGGTCCGGGTAGAGGGCGGAAGCATCCTTCATGAGGGCGATGTTATCGGAGAGGGGGGAAGGGCGCCCGCCGCGGGTCAGACCGTGAGGGGCGGCGGCGCCAGGGCCGTCTCGGCCGTCTCGACGAGCCGCGCGAGGACCTCGGCGAGCTGCTCGCGGGTCCGCTCGATCTCCTCCCGCATCGCCACGAGCCGCTGCTCGGCCCGGCCGCCGGCGCGCTCCGCGGCCGCCGCGTACTCGGCCTGAAGGGCCTCGAGGCGCCG
>DAOMFB010000028.1:0-15509 GCA_035429585.1 Thermoanaerobaculia bacterium | reverse complement strand
TCGCGTGGCCTCGGCCAGTTCGCGGCGCATCCAGCGCAGTGCGGCGAGATCCCAGTGCAACTCGGCCTGCACGTCGGGCAGGCTGGCGCGCTCGGCCCAGGGCAGTGCCTGCAGCGCCAGCGGCACGGCCTCGTCGTGCCGACCCTGGATGCGGTGAAGGTCGAGGAGATCGTCAGGATGGCGCTCCGGGCGTCCATCGAGAGCACCGCCCCCGTTACGCTCGCCGATCTCGACCGGGTGCTACTCGACGTGCGATTCCGGAACGAGGTGCTGACGACGGCGACTGAGGAGGTCCGGCAGTACTTCCTCAACCGCTTCGGGCCGATGGAGCAGATGTACGTCTCCGCGGTCGTGAACAAGCTCTCGCCGTTCATGGGCTCCGCCGCCGTCCGCCGGTTCCTCGGCACCGGAGGCGAGCCGATCGACCTCCTCGGCCTCCCCGATCGCCCGGTCGCCCTCGTCGTGAACCTCGCGCGCGGAGTCCTCGGATCCGCCGCGAACGTGCTCGGTCGCCTCCTCATGAACACGCTCCTCCTCTCGGCGCTCCGACGCACCGGCACGGTCCCCGAGACCCGCCGCCACTTCGCCCTGCTCGTCGACGAGGCGCACAGCTTCGCCGGGGCCGACGGCGGACTCGAGGACCTCCTCGTGACCGGCCGGAAGTTCCACTTCGCCCTCACGATGGCGTCCCAGGGCCTGTCGCTCTTCCCCGCGCACCTCCGCCCGCTGCTGCTCGGAAACACCGCGCGCCAGTTCCTCTTCCGCCTGCCGTACGCTGAAGCGCGACTCCTCGGCCCGGAGATCCTCGAGCCGCTCGGGAACGTCGGGCGGCAGCCCGTCCGGCCCTACGACGACCTCTCCGACCCTCTCCTCGACCCCAAGGAGGAGATCGACGCCCGCATCCGCGAGCTAGCCGATCTCCCCGTCGGCGCCTGCTACTGGGCGCTTCGCGGAGGGAAGTTCAAGGCGCGGCGGATCAAGGTGGATCGGCCGGAGACCCCGCCGCCGGGGCTGTCGGAGGAAGTCGAAGCGCGACTCGCACTCGGCGAGATCGAGATCCCCACGTGACCTCGAACATGGCCGTGCCTCCACCACGACCGGTACCGGGACTCCCTGACACGGCTCGCCCCGCCGAGCCGAAGTGGCCGGGCGCTCCGGGCCGTGTCATCTCTCGCGTCGCTCGTCCCTTCGAGTACGTCGTCCCTGTCGCACGGCCGTTCACGTATCCATCCCTCTCCCACTTCGAGGATGCAGTGCGCGAGGAGCTCCGGGCTGCCCTCTCGGCCGACGGCCTATCGGAACGGACTGTCGAGGGAATCCGATACAGCGCGCGTCGCCTCACCTCGTTCCTCCGGGAACAGCGGCTCGAGCGAGACTTCCTCTCCGGGCAGCTCCCGGTCCAGGTCCGCGTTCTCGAGCGTTGGTTGGGTGCGCTGCGCCGAGGCGGCGCGAATCACACGACCGTGAACTACTACTGGCGGATGCTCCACGCCGGCCTGAAACGGCTCGGTGTGCGGACCGGCATGGCGGAGCCAACGCAGTTCCTTCCGATTCCCCGGCCAGGGCGCCCGCTGCCGCGCTTCCTGACGAGAGAGGCATTCGAGACCGTCCTCCACGCCGCAGCGAACCGGCAGTGGCCTGGTGGAATGTTCGAGCGTCGCCGGAACGTCTGCATCGTCGCCATGATGGGCCTCGGCGGCCTCCGTCGAGGCGAGGTGTTGCGGCTGGAGGTCGCTGACATCGACCTCGCGTCCGCCTCGATCAAGGTGCGCCGCGGGAAGGGCCGGGGCGGCGGCAAGGACCGTGTGGTCTACATGCCGCCGGGACTCCGCTCGGCGCTCTCGGCCTATCTCGACGAGCGAGCTGAGCGGCAGCGTTCCTCCGGGCGCGTCTTTCTCTCCACGCGGGGCGGCCGGCCCATCGGCGTGATCACGATTCGCCGCCTCTGCGAGGTTCTGCGCCGAGCCGCCGGAGTGGACGTGGCACCCCACATGCTCCGGCACACCTGCGCCACGCTACTTCGACAGTCTGGGGTTCCGGACCGGATCAGCATGGAGCAGCTGGGCCACTCGAGCCTCGCCGTGCTCCAGCGCTACTCGCACGTGACCGACGGGGAGAGGCGAGACATCGTCCAGTGCCTCGACGTCGAGGTCCGGAGCTGAGCGGTGGTCGAGGCCCTACCGGAAGGAGACCTTCCGAATCTGGTCGCGCTTGTCCTCGTCCCACACCCGGAGGTACCCGGCCGTCGTCGTGATGCTCGAGTGCCCCGCCAACTCGCGTGCGACGTGCAGAGGCACGCCCGAGCGCAGCAGCATGGTCACGAAGGAGTGCCGTAAGCCGTGGAGGGAGAACGCGATGCCCGACGCACGCCGGACCGCCTTATGGATCCGTCGCAGCGTCGCCAGTGAGATTCCCTGGCCGGTGCGCTCCGACGAGAAGAAGCCCGGCCCCACGATGTTCCTCCGGCGCCGCTCGCGGAGGTAGTCCTCCAGGATCTTGCGGAGCTCGGGGGCGATGTAGGCGGTTCTGTCCTTCCCGCCTCCCCGCCCCTTGCCGCGGAGGATGCGTATCGTCCCGTCGTCGAGACTCACGTCCGCGTACGTCAGCCGAAGCAGCTCGCCCCGCCGCAGCCCGGCGTAGAGGATCGTCGCGATCACGGCGACGGCGCGCGTCCGCTGGAACGGCGTGGGCCATGGGTAGCTCTCGGCGGCTGTGAGGATCTTCCGACAGTCGTTGGGCTTGAACGCCTTCGCGATTCGCGCTGGCTGCGTCGGCGCCTTCATCCGGCGAAACGGATTCTCGAGACCGTCCCGGCGCTCGAGGTCGTTGAAGAACGGCCGGAGCTGGCGCCAGTACGTGTTTACGGTGACGGGGCCGAGGCCACGCCGCCGGTTGTGGCGCACCCACCCCTCAACGTCGAGGAACCCCGCGGGGAGCTCGGCGCCGGTCTCCTCGACGTACCGGCGGAAGTCCCGGTACGCGTGCTTGTACCCATGCAGCGTTGCGGCGCTGTGCCCGAGCGCGGTGACCGCGTAGTCACAGAAGTCCCGGAAGCGGCGATCCCACGATTCGAGTGAACTTGGAAGCGGCGAGCGATGGCGTCCGGAAGCGAAGTGATTTCGGACCGAGTCGTCCGAGCCCTCGTACGCGGAGGCTCGCTGGGAAACGGAGGGAAACATGGGGATAGGGGGGAAGGAAGCGCTTCCCTCCGCCATCTCGACGAACGCACCCGCCCGAGCCTCAACGCGGAACGCGCGGAGGCTCAGACGGTTCGGAACGCAGTCGCAGGGGAAAGCCCGAATATTGGCTTCCTGCTGCGAGGTGACCGTGACTGGCGGGGATGACGGGACTCGAACCCGCGACCTTCCGCGTGACAGGCGGACGCTCTAACCAACTGAGCTACAGCCCCTCATCCGCAAGCCGTTTCGGTCACCTTCAGCGTCCGGAACGAGCCTTCGCGCACGCGCGAGGTGCTCATTCCGTCGACAGAGAAGGTGAAGGTACGACGCCCCTCCTTGATACGCGCGAACCCGGGTCAGTTCAAGGGTAACAACGAGGATGAGTGGCGCCTCAGCGCTTCGATTCTGCGGCCCAGCAGCAGACTCTCACGGGCTAGCGATGACACTGAAAGGCAGCTGATATGTCTCCATCAAGTGGTTCTCGGTAACGCTGAGCAACTCGAGCTGGTCGCGCGAAGCGCTCGCCTTCGACAGCCCCGGTTGGACGATGAACACCCGTACGTTGATCGGGCGCAATCGGCTCATCTCGCGGAGGGTCGCGATCACGTCAAAGGTGCCGAGTTCGATTCGGCTCGGCAACCCTGCGTCGCGCCGCAGTGTCTCCCGGCGGAGCAGGTGGGTGAACATCTCTGTTTGTCGGTCCGGCGACCGCATCCAGGAGATGCACTTCTGGGCTTGCCCGCAGACCACGTACAGATCCCCGATGCGGTGTCCCGCATTGTCGGCCCCGGAGTATTTGCAGTGGTACAGCTCCACGTCGATTGCCGTGGGCGCAGCCTGGTCGCCGACCAGGCGTACGGCGACAACGTCTGCGAGCTCTCCCTTATCGTCGTCGTCAAACACGACGGCGTAGTTGCTCTTCTTCAGCTCGCGGATGACGCGGGCCTGGATGGAGGAGGCGTCCTTCTCGGGGCCCTGGGACTCCGTCCGGAGGTTGACGCCCGTCCAGTCCCAGGCCGAGATTTTCTCGCTCGGGTACGGTGGCTGCTGGACGCGGAGCCTGACGTGCTGGTTCCCCTCGAGGGACGAGCCGTCGACGAACCAAATCACCGGCGGGTGCTCGTACAGGAACTCGTCGAGATCCTCAGGTGCCGCCTCCTCGCCGCGACGGACCTGTGCCCGAGCCTCACCTTGCGTCACGAACCGGTAGTCAGGGTTCTCGTCCTTCTGCTCGAGCTGGAGCTCGATCTCGACGGCGGCAGTGCCTGAGCTGATGCTGAAGCGGAGCGGAGAGTCTGTGTCGGGCGCCACGAGATCGATACTGAGCTCGGCGAGCTGCCACACCCTTCCGCCGAATTCGATCCACCACGAGGCTTCGGGCGCCTTATAGATCTCCTCCGGCCAGTCGATGACCGTCGGCATGATCGGTGGTCGCGAGATCACCGGCGTCTCCTCGAGTGTTCCCTTCAGGACATCGTCCGGGTTGATCGAGTCGTCCAAGAGCTTCGCGCCGGTCTCGACACACCAGGACACGAGTTGGTCGAGCGTCTCTCGCCGTATCGACCAGACCCTCCCCTTCCGTGACGCGCCGACGGTCACCCGCTGGCCATCCGCGAAGCCAGAGCCTGCCAGCACCGACTTCTGTGCCTTGCGCCGCTGGACCTCGGTGAGGGCAGACTCGACGTCCGCGCCCATACGGCCGGTGTACCGGATGTTCCGGCCCAGTTTTTCGGTAAGTCCGACGTTCTGGAGGCGCAGGCGATTCACGCCGGCGAACGCGCGGAACACCTGCTGCCCGCGGATGATGGAGGCATCGTCGCCGGCGATCGCCTGCGCGAGGGCGCGGTAGTCGCCCGCGTTCGCGGACGTATTGACGAAGAGCAGGGCCTGCTCCTGCGACCAGAACACGACGTAGAGTGTCCACTCCCAGCTGAACAGGCTGTCGACGTCGGTCCACGGTAGCGCGGTGCGCCGCGCGGTCACCACAACGAGGGTCTTCTCTGCCTCGTTTACCGCGTAGTGCACCTGCTCGCAGCCGGCGATTCCCGGGATGCCCGTGCGGAATGCCTCGGGCGCCCAGTCGCTGCAGCGCGTCCTATAGACGACGGCGCTCGTCGCGGGCTGGACCGCCTTCAGCGAGATCTCGTCGGGAAGGTCGGTGAAGCCCTTGAGAAAGTCCTGGAGCGACACCTGCTCGCCGATCATCTTCTCGCTGAGCTCCGGAAGGAGTGCGTTCCAGTCCGGGTCGCGCGTGTAGAGCTTCCGCAGCTCGTCCTGCACATCAACCTCGGCGACGTTCGCGATGAAGGTCGGGTCGCCGACGCCGGCCTTCGCTCGTACGAAGCGGCCCGCGAGCTGCAGCGTCACAGCGAGCGTCTTTCGGATATCGTGGAAGGCTGCGATCTTGAGCTCGGGCAGGTCAAAGCCCTCGCCGAGCATATCGACGCAGACAACGATCCGCGCCTCACCAGACAGGAGCCGGCGCCGGTTCTCCACCCTTTCCCGCAGCTTCAGGCCCGTGTGGAGCTCGATCGGGTGAAACTCCGGGTACTGTTGGTACACCTTGAACACCTGCTTCGCGCGATCGAGATCGGCGACGCGCGCCATCAGGATCTGCCCCTTGTCGTACTCGCGGCGCAGCTGCTCGACGGCCGTACTGGCGATCGCCTCGTCTGACTTCCTCGGGTTGAACTCGACCACGGGCACGAACCGAATGGGCCGGAAGTAGTTCTCCTCCTGCGCCCTCCGGAGCGGGTACTTGTAGGCGATGGTCCCGTCGAGGAGGCGCCCGTCTTCGCGAAAAGGAGTCGCGGTGAATTGCAGGATGCGGCCGTCCTTGAACCGCGACTTGAAGGCACTCCATGTCGGCGCCTCGGCGTGGTGCGCCTCGTCGATGAAGAGGTACGGGCAGTGGTGCACCATCCGATCCTGAACCGCTTCTCCGCACTGCCCCGCGACGCTGCTTGTCGTCACGACGACCTGGCACCGGTCGAACACGGCATCAACGTCCTCTGGTGTGCGGGGGATGTGAAGGAGCTGCCCGACGACAGGGTAGAGCGCCGAGTCCGCAAGTAGCGGGCTGCCAACGACTCTGAGGACGCCGAGCGTGAGGAACTTCTCGGCGATCTGCGTGCGTAGCGCATCGGTGGGCACGATTACGAGGACCTTGGGGCACGGGGTCGACACGAGAAGGGCGATCATGGTGTCGGTCTTCCCGGTGCCCGTGGGCATCACTATGGTGGCCGTCGCATCACTCGTGGACCAGTGAGCTTGTATGGCGTGGAGAGCGCCGATCTGGGGATTCCGGAGCCCTCCGGTCCCACGGACGGGATCCTCACGGACATAGCTGAACGCGCCCTCCCATGACGCAGCTACTCCGCGGGCGACGGCGCCGAAGTCGATCGGTGCCTTTCGGTGCAGTGGATGGCGCGCCCACTGCTCGGCCTCGAGGTCGGCTGGAATCGTTCCTTCAGCGCGCCGGAGAATGACGCGCTGGTCCTGTGCGGAGACACGTTTCTCATCGGGCACGATGAGTATTTCTTCGCCAGTGCCGACTTCCTGGAGCAGGTGGGCCTTGAGCTTCCCGCGGGTGTACGGCGTAATCGTCGCATCGATCGGTCGCGCGCCAAGTCCTATCTGGCGCACCGGATTCCGGTTTACCAGCTCATCTATGGCGAGGACGCGAGGAAGCGTAATGATCATGCGGGTCTCTCGGTGCGAGTCATGTGAAGACTTCCCTACTGCCGCCCTTCGGGATCCAGCTTGGTCAGCTGAATCTCTGAGCGCCCCAGCCAGTAGCACGCGAGCGGAGCCGGCACCTTCACCGCCATCGCTTTGACGTCCGTCGTCGGGAGGTTCACGAGCCCGAAGTCATCCGAGTCGCGCGTGATGACATAGCCCTCCGTGACCTTTCGCTCGTCGCAGAACGCCGTGAGGCCGGAGAGCATTCGCGTGCTCACGTCCGCGCGGTGCTTCACCTCGAAAGGAACGAGTCGGCCGGCTACGTCGGCGATGATGTCGACCTCCTGGCCTTTCGGTCCGCCCCGCCAGTACGAAAACCCGATACTCTGCGCGTAGTACCGCGTGTAGACGTGTTTGAAGAAGGCCGTTTCTACGGCGAGGCCGAGGGCTGCCGCGTCCTCCAGGAGAGCCTTACCCCGGAGGAGCACGCTCGGAGCGATGGCCGGATCAGCGAGGTAGATCTTCTGCTTCCCGCGGAGGATCTCCTTTCCGTACCCGAACGGGCGGAGCCGGTATATGAGATGCGTGTGCTCGAGGAGCTCGATGAAGTTGTTGGCGGTGGGCTTCTTGACCTCGAGGCTACGGCAGAGTTCCTGCATGTCGAGGAGGCCGCCGTCGTGGAGGCAAAGGTAGAGGAACGTCTGCTCGAGCTCGAGGACTCGGCGCACACCGTAGAGCGCCGTCATGTCGCGCTTGAGCACCTTGTCGACGATGTCCTCCCGGAGGAGCTTCTGCGCAAGCGAGATGCTCTCGATCTGCGCGATCTGCGGAAAGCCCCCGCGGATGAGGTAGTCCTGAAACGGCCCGACGAGGTCAGCAGCGAGCGCGCCGACACGAGTGAACTGCGCGGGCGTCCAGGAGAACAGCTCGCGGAGCGACGGCACCTCTGGCAGCTTCGGCGTCGGGAGCTTCTTGATCTGGAGGTACTCGTAGAACGAGAGCGGCGCGAGCCGGACGGTGTGCCAACGGCCGGGCCCTGACTCCTGCCCCTCGACGACGAGCGGCGTCGCCGAGCCCGTCACCGCGATACGGCGCTTCGGTTCGAACTTCACTTGGTGCTTGATCCACGTCTGCCAGTCCTTGGCGTACTGGATCTCGTCTAAGAGGACGTACTCCGTCTCTCGGGCTGAAGGCTCGTACTCCTTCCAGAGCCGCATGAGCCCGTCGAGGCCGATGAGCTTCAGGAGCGGGTGGTCGAACGTCGCGTAGAGGATGCTCGTGGCCGGGACGCCCTTCGCGATGAGCTCCTCGACGGCCTGCAGGAGGATCGTCGTCTTGCCGACCTGGCGCGCGCCGCTCAGCAGGAGCGCCCGCGGCGCCGGCGGCTCGGTGAGCCACGACTGCACTTCGCGGAACGCCGCCCGCCGCCAGCGAGGCAGCTCCGGTACACGGTTACCGTCCCACCAGGGGTTGAACTGCCGGAGGACCGCGATGAGTTCAGCGCGAGGGGCGATCATGCTGAGAACCTACCAGAAGCTGGAGATTAGGTCAAGTATACTTACCTTAGAGGACGTCAGGAAGAATATTCCGGGCGAACACCGATTCACGCGCCTCAATCGCCGTCGCGTGCGCTTCGTGCTCATCTCGGCGCGTCGCGCCACGCCCTTCACGAGTTCGTGTTCCAGTGATACCTTGAGTTGAAAGCAAGACACACTCGCCATTTCCCCCATCCCCTGTGCACTTCCTCTTCTTCGACACAGAGACAACGGGCATTCCCTCGCGTCGCGGTGCGCCGCCGAGCGAGAGCGAGTCCTGGCCGCACATCGTCCAGCTAGCGTGGCTCCTGACCGATGAGGACGAACGGGTGGTGGAACGCGAGACGCGGCTCATCGCGCCTCAGGGGTTCGAGATCCCTCTGGACGCGACCAAGGTCCACGGCATCACGACCGAGGACGCGCGCACCCACGGCGAGCCGCTCGGAACGGCGCTCCAGCGGTTCGCGCTCGCCCTGGCTCATGCCGACCTTCTCGTCGCGCACAACATCTCATTCGACCTCCCCGTCTTGCAGGCCGAGTTCCACCGGCTCCACGGAGACGCGGGATCGAGCGTGCTTCTTCGGACGCCCGAGTTCTGCACGATGCGGTCGTCGACGGACCTGTGCCGCATCCCCTCGCGGTACGGTCCCGGCTTCAAGTGGCCGAGCCTCGACGAGCTCCACCGCTTCCTCTTCGGGGAGGGCTTCGACGCCGCGCACGATGCCGGCGCCGACGTCGCGGCCTGCGCGAGGTGCTTCTTCGAACTCCGCCGAAGGGGAATCACCGCAGGCCGCAGACCGGCCCGAATCGCAGCCTGAACGACGGAGGGTCGCCGCACGGCCGTCGGCCGTAATCTGGTCTAATTGGCGCACTTACCGAGGCGGAGGTACCCCGATAGCCCATGGACGCCGGCCCGGTCGCCCCTGAGCGACGCGTGACTGACCTGCTCCGGCGCTGGAGCGCCGGGGAGGAGGCTGCGTTCGACGAGGCCGTCGGCCTCGTCTACGAGGATCTCTACCGGATCGCCCGGCGGCGGATGGCCGCAGAGCGGCGGGGACATACCCTCCAGCCGACCGCCCTCGTGAACGAGGCGATCGCCCGGCTCATGGGCTGGGAGGGGTACTCCTTCACCGACCGGGCGCATTTCGTGAGAGCGGCGTGCCTCGCGATGCGGCGGGTCCTGGCTGACCACGCCCGCAAGCGGGCCCAGGCGGTCCAGGCCGAGGTCTCCCTCGCCGAGGGTGACGTCGAGGTGCCCGGCGAAACTGGCGCCTCTGTCGTGTCGGCCGCCGCGCTGAGCCAGGCGCTGGACCGGCTGGCCGCGGAGGATCCGAAGACTGCCGAGGTCGCGACGCTGCGCCTGTTCGCCGACTTCACCCTCCAGCAGGTCGCCGAGGCGACCGGAATGACCGTTCCGACCGTCCACCGGAAGTGGGTGTACGCGAAGGCGTACCTGCGAAAGGCGCTGCTCGAATGACCGACGCTCGTCTCGAGAGGAAGCAGGAGCTCCTCGCCTCCCTCGCCGTCGCGCCGACGGATGACCGCCCGCGGCTCCTCGCGGATCGCTGCGGCGACGACCCTGACCTCCGCGCTGAAGTAGAAGCCCTCCTCCCCTACCTCGGCGCTCCGACGCCCTCGCCCGCGGGAGACCTCGAGGCCGCGCTCGAGGAGAAGCTGACCGAGCGGTTCGTCGGCAAGACCTTCGGCCCGTACGCGATCCAGCGGCTCCTCGGCAGGGGCGGCTTCTCCCGGGTGTTCCTCGCGGCCCGCTCGTTCGAGGGACAGGCGCGCACCTACGCGGTGAAGGTGCCGCTCGGCGGCTCGTTCGCCGAGGAGGTCGCTCGCTACCGGCTCGAGATCGCGGTCCTGAGTCAGCTCCGACACCCGAACATCGCGGGCCTTGTCGACGTCGTCCCGGGACCTGATGACCAGCCGCTCCTCGTCATGGACTACGTGGACGCCGCCCAGCCGATCACGCTCGCGGCGGCCGAAGCACGGCTCTCGATCCGGCAGAGGATCGAGCTCTTCCTGAAGGTGCTCTCTGCCCTCGGCGCCGCCCACGAGCGCGGCGTGATCCACTGCGACATCTCAGCCGGGAACGTCGTCCTTCGATCCGACGGTGAGCCGGTCGTCATCGACTTCGGGATCGCGAAGGTCTCCTGGGAGCGCGCCGGCACGGTGACGGTCGGTCCGCGGCCGCTCACGTACGAGTACGCGAGCCCTGAGCAGTACCTCGGCGAGCCGCTGTCGGTCCGGACCGACATCTACTCGGCCGGCGTCCTCCTCTACGAACTGCTGGCCGGCCTCCTGCCCCACGACCTCGACCGGAGGGACACCGCGGCCTGCCGCCGAACCGTATGCGAGACACGGGCAGAACGCGCGAGCCTGCGCTGCCTCCGCGCCACGAAATCAGCTGCCTTGCCGCCGCAGGACGCTGCTAGGGCGCTCCGCGGCGACCTCGACGCGATCCTGGGCAAGGCCCTCGAGAAGGAGCCGGAGCGCCGGTACGCGACGGCGAGCGCCTTCGCCGACGATCTCCGTGCCCACCTCGAGCTCCGCCCCGTCGCGGCGAAGTCTCCAGGGACTGTCGAGCGGACGTGGCGGTGGGTCCGGCGCCACCCGGGCGTCTCGGCGACAGCCACTCTCGCGGTCGTCCTCTCCGCAGGCTTCGGCGCGTTCCACGTGATCCGCCTCGGCCGCGAGCAGGCACGGGCCCAGAAGATCGCCGCGGCGTTCCGCGACGTCCTGCGCGGTTTCGACCCCGCCGCCGTCTCGAAGAACCCCGTCACCGTACGAGACCTCCTCGACCAAGCCGCCGCGAAGGCCGCCGACCAGTTGAAGGACGAGCCGCTCGTGCGTGGCGCGGTCCTCGAGACGCTCGGAACCACGTACTCGTCCCTTGGAGACCTGGATCGGGCCGAGAAGCTCCTCCGGGAGGCGGTGGCGCTTCGGAAAGGCGGGTCTCCCGCCGAACGCGCGGAAAGCCTTGTCGATCTCGGGGCGACCCTCCAGCGCCGCGGCCAGCTGAAAGAGGCAGAGCCGCTGCTTCGGGAGGCACTGGACCTCCGCATCAAGGACCGGGGCCCGGACGACAAGGCCGTCGCCGAGTGCATGACGACGCTCGCCATCATCCGGAAGGGTCAGGGAGACACGAAGGAGACGATCGCCCTCATCGAGCGGTCGCTCGCCATCCTGGAAAAGGTGGCGCCCGGGAGCGACGCAATCCTCGAATCTCGAAACGAGCTGGCGAACCTCCTGATCGAATCGACGAGTGACTATCAGAAGGCCATCGCGCTCCACGCGCAGAACCTCGTCGACCTTCGGAAGTACTACGGCGAGAGCCACCCGTACGTGGCGCTGGCGCTGAACAACATCGCCAGGGCCGAGACGGATGCGGGACGGAATGCGGACGCGGACCGCCACTTCCAGGAGGCGCTCGCGCTCCAGCAGAAGATCTACGGCAAGCCCCATCCCGAGACGGCGCTCACGCTGCACAACTACGGCTTCCTTCGGCTCGAGGAGGGCCGTCTCGAGGAGGCCGAGAAGCTCACGCGGGATTCGCTGGAGATGCGCCGCAGCGTCCTGCCGAAGGGCCACCCGGACATCGCGGTGAGCCTGAACAACCTCGGGCTCATCGTGAAGCGCCGGGGGCACCTCGACGAGGCGGAGGCGTGCTACCGCGAGTCGCTCGAGATCACCCGCGCGGCAGTCGGCGATGACAGCCCAGAGATCCCCGTGACGCTCATGAACCTTGGCGGCATTTACCGCGACAAGGGCGAGTTCGCGACGGCCGAACCCCTCCTCGAAGACGCCCTTGCCCGGGACCGGAAGGTGTTCCTCTCCCCGAACGTTCCCCTCGTGCGCGACATGACCTCCCTCGCCCAAGTGAAGGTCGGCCTGAGGAAGTACTCGGAGGCCGAGGCCCTCCTGAAGGAAGCGACGGCCGCCCTCGGGAAAACCGGTGTCGCGCGGGATCACCAGGCGTACGCCGACGTCGGCGAGGTGTACGTGACGGTTCTCCTCAAGACCGGCCGACCGGCCGAGGCGAAGACCATGGCAGATTCGGCCGTGGCGGCCTTCGAAGGGAAGCCGGTGATCCGGGCCAAGTTCGAGAAACTCCGGTCCCTCGCCGCGGGCCAGTAAGAAATTTCATCCGTCTCGCGAGAAAAACGACACGAGTTCCGCGCTCTTCGGAGTAGCGGGCTGCGGACATCCCGGGACATCCGCAGCCGCGAGAAGGAGAGCAGTATGGAGCTGACCCCCGCGGCCGGACTGTCCGGCGTCCACCTCACCCGCCCGATGGCCTCGCCGTGCGACGAGGCGTGGTTCCGCTGCCCGTCGTGCCGGACGAACCTCCCCAGGCTGCCCTGGGTCCTCGACCTCCCGGGGACGGCCGAGACCGTCACGATCGACGTCTGGCCCTCCGGGGTGCGGGCCCCGTACGAGCTGCCCGTCGCCCCCCGGCTCGGCGTCCGGCAGATCGCGGCGATCCTCGGGCGGACGGTCCGGTCGACCTACGCGCTCACGCCGGACTTCGAGGACGCCGGACTGCGTCTGCCCGGGCGAGATCTCTTCGTCCGAACGGTCCCCTTCTTCGAGTGGCTCCACAGCCACCCGCGGCTTCGCTCCCGGGCGGAGACGCTCGCCGACCGGGATCAGCGGCGAACGATCACCGGCGAGACGCTCCGGCCGGGGCCGAGGTCCGATCGCCGGAAACGGGAGGGTTTCCCGTCGGGAGGCCGTCGCGACCATTGACCCTGCCGTACATCGGCGTTGTCGGAAAGATCTCGAAACGAGGGTTTCTGCATCCCGACGTGCCTGTTCAGCGGGTGACAGATCCCCACGGGCGGCTCCGGCGCCCGTGGGGATCTTCCGTCTGCGTCAGGCCTTCCGAGTAGCGTCGTTCACGCGGTCGAGGACCTTCGCGACCTCCCCGAGCACGCGTTCGTCTCCCCGGGCGTAGCGGGCCGTGGTGGCGATGTCGGTGTGGCCGAGGAGGTCGGAGACGACCTTGAGGTTCACGCCGGAGGAGACGAGGGTCGACGCGAACGTGTGGCGGAGGTCGTGGATCCGGAGCCGCCGGTTGATCCCGGCCACCGCCTTCGCCATCGAGAACTTCCGGGCCACCTTCTCCTTCGTGAGGGGCTTGTCGTCCTCGTCGAGGAAGACGAACTCCGAGATCACGGGCCGCTTCTTCAGCTGCTCGAGGGCCGCGTGGACCGCGCTGGAGAGCGGGAGGGTGACCGGCTTGTTCTTCTTCTGCGTGACGACCCGGATGACGTTCTCCTCGAGGGAGACGTTGGCCCAGCGCAGGTTGAGACCGTCGGAGAGACGGAGGCCGGTGTCCAGCATCGTCCAGAAGAACGGCCGGTAGTGCTGGAGGCGCCGGAAGATCTCCCTGGCGGCCTTGCCGTCCGGGAGCCGCCCGCCGCCGACGCGCTTCATCCCGCCCGAGGGGTGCGGGACGATTTTCGGCGGAGTCCGGATGCGCGCGAGGTAGGCACGGAAGAGGGCCTCGTCCTCGAAGGCGTTCAGGAACCGACGCCGCTCCTCGAGGGAGAGCTCCAGCTCTGGTAGGTTCTGCGCCGCCCACTTCACCTTCTTCTTGACCGGGCTCCCGTCGAGGACGTCGAGCTCGACGGCCCACCCGATGACGACGCGGAGGACGTGGACCGCGTCGTTGATCGTCGTCCCGGAGTACGGCTTCTTCACGCACTCGGGCGTGCAGCCGTGGGGCTTCCGGTCCTTCCCGCGCTTCGGGCAGTAGCCGCCCTTCAGCATCTCGCCGATGAACGCGTTGATCTTCTGGCTCGTGAGCTGGTCCATCGGGACGTCCCCGAACTTCGGCAGGAGGTGCCGCCGGAGGAAGGCCGTGTAGTGCTCCTTCGTCGCCGGCCGGATCCGGGCGGTCATGTCCTCGAAGTGCTCGGCAACGAACGCCTTCAGCGTCGGCCGCTTTGCGAAGACGGCCGGGTTGAGGGCCTCGTTCTCCAGCTCCTCGCGAAAGGCGTTCCAGAGCTTGATCGCCTCGGACCGGGACGGGACGTTCGTCAGCGTCCGCTTCCGGCGCTTTCGCCCGTCCGTCCCGGGGACGAAGCAGTAGAACGTCGCGACCCGGCGGCCGGCGTTGTAGGAGAAGCCGGGGAGCTTCATCGGGCACCCCCGGCGAGCGCTACCGCTTCGGCTCCTCCGGCCTCACCGGCGACACGGCGTTCTGCTCGCGCCGCTCGAGCGCCTCCTGCTGTTCGCGCAGGAACTTCTGGACCTCGGTCTCCGGGTAGACGACGACGGTGGCCGAGAGTGCGTACCAGCCCTTCGGGCCCTTGCCCTGCCGGCGCCACTTCCCGAGCGTCCCCGTCTTGACCCCGATTCGCCGGGCAACTTCGGATGCCTTGATCGCCATGGAACACCTCCGCGCGAAGCATCGGCGGAGGTCGCATGACGACCATGGACGGCGTCGAAATCACCGTCCTCGAAACGAGAATTAGATACTTTGTTAGATACCCCCCACAAAACTCGCAGGGCGCCTGTTCGACGCTGCCTGCTAAATCCTTTGTGTTGAGTATTTTAAGTGGTCGGGACGGCGGGATTCGAACCCGCGACCCCTTGAACCCCATTCAAGTACGCTACCAGGCTGCGCCACGTCCCGACCGGAGACGGCATCGGGCGGCGGGACCGCCCGGGGGTATGGTCGTTGTACCACCCGGTCCCGGGAGGGTCAACGCGGCGCGGTCCCGGGGGTCGGCCCCCGGAAGGGCCGACCCCGGGATCCCGTTCGGCCTAGTCCTTTTCAGCCATCTGTTCCGGAGCGCTCGACGCCGGGGCGTGCGGGGCGGCGAATGCGGCGGCGCGCCACTTGTTCCCGGCGCGCCAGCCCGTCGGAGGATCACCGGCTGCTCAGATCCCCGCCCAGCCCGGCTCGATCCGCTCGTAGCCCTGCCCGATCGCCCAGAGGTCCATGGCGATCGACGCCAGGTCGTCCACCTCGGGGATGGGGCGCGCGTCCGCGGTCAGGTCGATCGACTTGACGTATCGCCGGCACGCGTCGCACGCCTCGAGGCGCGCGCGAGGGTGGGCCTCGCTCCCCAAAGAGGGGAGCCGGGCCGGCTTCTGC
>DAOMFB010000027.1:0-16512 GCA_035429585.1 Thermoanaerobaculia bacterium | reverse complement strand
GCGCGTCTTGATCGCGCCCAGCGCCAGGCCGTAGGCCGCGGCCACGTCGCCCCGCCCGAACACGGCCGAACCGGCCACGAGGTGCCGCGCCCCGGCGGCCGCGAGCTCCCCGGCGTTGCCGGCGTCCACGCCGCCGTCCACGGCGATCTCGCACGCGGCGCCCCGCGACCGGATCAGCGCGGCGAGGTCGCGGACGCGCTCGAGCGAGCCGGGGAGGAAGCTCTGGCCGCCCCAGCCCGGGTTGACGGTCATGACGAGGACGAAGTCGACGAACCGGACGGCCTCGTCGAGGA
The DNA here is from genome assembly GCA_035429585.1 of Thermoanaerobaculia bacterium. Classification (GTDB taxonomy): domain Bacteria; phylum Acidobacteriota; class Thermoanaerobaculia; order UBA5066; family UBA5066; genus DAOMFB01. The sequence continues at coordinate 16,219 of DAOMFB010000027.1, read as the reverse complement.
GGGCCAGCGACGTGCCCGGGTTGACGGCCACGCCCGGCGAGACGCCGCGCCCCCGGACCACCTGGGCGAAGCGGTGAAGGTGCGGCTCGGCCTCCACGTGGACGGCGACGCGCGCCGCCCCGGCGTCGAGGTACTGGTCGAGCGTCCGGAGCGGCTCCTCGATCATCAGGTGGACGTCGAACGGAAGCCGCGTCGCGCCGCGGAGCGCGCGAAGGACGAGCGGGCCGACGGTCAGGTTCGGGACGAACCGCCCGTCCATCACGTCGAAGTGGATCGCGTCGGCGCCGGCCCGCTCGCACGCGGCGACCGCCTCCGCGAGCCGTCCGAAGTCGGCCGAGAGGAGCGACGGGGCGATCTTGACCGGCGGCGGGCTCACGAGGGCCCCTCCGCCGAGGCGACGACGAACGAGAGGACGTCCTTCCGGGAGACCGGGAACCCGGCCGGCGGGACCTGGCGGAGGATCGTCCCCCCCGGCGCCCCCTCGTACGCCTGGCTCTTCACGCTGCCGACGCGGAAGCCGCGCGCCTCGAAGGCCGTCCGGACCCGCTCCACGTCGCGGCCGATCAGGTCCGGCATCACCCACGCCGCGTCCGCCGGGCCGCGGTTCACGAGGAGGGCGACCGCCGATCCCGGCGGCACCACGGAGCCGGGCGACGCGCTCTGGGCCACGACCCCCGCGGATTCCGGGAGCCGGACGGCCGCGAGCGCGGGCTCCGGGAGCCCCTGCCGGACGAGGGCGGCGGCGGCGGCGCGGGGCGACTGGCCGGTCAGGTCGGGCATCCGGAGCGTCTTCGGCCCGAGCGAGAGGAAGAGACGGACCGTCTGCCCCTCCTTCACCGCCGTCTCCGGGGCCGGTTCCTGGGCGCGGACGCGGCGGACGGGGACCTTCTCGTCGTAGTCGTCCTTCCCGGGGTCGACGACGGCCGCGAGGCCGATCTCCGCGGCGCGCGCCGTGGCCTCCTCGACGGACAGGCTCGTCAGGTCCGGCACGCGCGTCGACCGCCCCGCGACGAAGCGGGAGAAGGAGATCCAGGTCGCGGTCGCGAGGACCCCTGCCAGGACGAGCGCGTAGAGCACGCGGGCCAGCACCCCCCCCATGTCGCTCCGACTCTACCAGTCCCGCCGCGGCGGCGCCGCGCCCCCCATTTGACTCGGGCCGTCCCGCGACACAGACTCCGTCTCCGGTGACGGAGACCCGCCCGCCGCGCGTCGCGCACGACCTGACCCCCGCCGAGCTCCCGCTCGCCCGGGCCGACCTCCACCTCCACACCGAGGCCTCCATCTTCAAGTACTTCCGCGCCGCCAACACGCGCGACTCCTACAACGACCCGGACGAGACCTACCGCCTGGCGAAGGCCCGCGGCATGGACTTCGTCACCTTCACCGACCACGACACGGTGGACGGGTGCCTGCGATTCCTCGACCGCCATCCGGACCTGACGGACTTCTTCGTCTCCGAGGAGGTCGAGACCTTCTTCCCCAAGACGGGCCACCGGATCCACGTCAACGTCTTCGACCTGACGCTGGCGCAGCACCAGGTCATCTCCCGGAAGCGGCGGAACATCTTCGACCTCGTCGAGTACCTCCGGGCCGAGAACCTGCTCTTCTCGGCGAACCACCTCTTCCAGTCCTACCGGATGAGGCAGGCCCCCGAGGACTTCGTCACGACGATGCTGACGCTCTTCGACGTCTTCGAGGTGAAGAACGGCTCGATGGCCTACCAGCACAACGCGCTCGTGGCGGATCTCCTGAGCGTCGCGAAGCAGAAGCGGGGGTCGCTGGCCCTCGTGGGCGGGTCGGACGCCCACACCTACCCCCCGATCGCCTCCGTCTTCACGCTGGCCCCCGGCAAGAGCTGGAAGGAGTTCCTGGCCGCGGTCCGGAAGGGGCGCTGCCTGGCGTGGGGGACCGAGATGGGCTTCACGCACGTCCTCGGCGACGTCTACCGGAACCTCGGGAAGTACTACCGGTCGGTCACGAGGTTCCGGAACCCCGACTTCACGGCCGGGGAGAAGGCCCGCCACTTCGCGCTCGCCGCCGCCTCGATCCCCTTCAACGTCGCCGGCGTCCCGGCCGCGATCTACTCGCTCAACTACGCCAAGCAGGTCGCGCTGACGCGGAGCCTGAAGTCCCGGTTCCGGCGACGCGGCGTTCCTCCCTCGTGACGCGGCCCCGGGGGCCGGCGGAGCCCCTCGTCGGCGCGCACATGAGCGCCGCCGGCGGCCTCGCGCGGGCGGTGGAGCGGGCCGTCGGGGTCGGCTGCCGGGCCCTCCAGGTCTTCACCAAGAACTCGAACCAGTGGGCCGCCAAGGCCCTCGACCGCGGCGATTCCGCCGCCTTCCGCGCGGCGGCGGCCGCGGCCGGGATCGCGCCGCTCGTCTCGCACGCGGCCTACCTGATCAACCTCGCCTCGCCCGACGCCGCGGTCCGGAGGCATTCCGCGGCCGCGCTCGTCGACGAGATCCGGCGCTGCGACGCCGCCGGGATCCCCTACCTCGTCCTCCACCCCGGCTCGCACGGCGGCGACGGGGAGGACGCGGGGCTCGACCGGATCGCGAGGGGCCTCGACGAGGCGGCGGCGGGGACGCCCGGCTCGGCGACGACGATCCTCCTCGAGACGGCCGCCGGCCAGGGCGCCTGCCTCGGCCACACCTTCGCCCAGCTCGCCGAGATGCGCCGGCGCGCCGCGTCGAAGGACCGGATCGCCTTCTGCCTCGACACCTGCCACGTCCACGCGGCGGGCTACGACGTCGTGACGCCGGACGGGTGGCGCCGGACGCTCGAGGAGGCCGACCGGACGATCGGCCTCGGCGCCGTCCGGGTCGTCCACGCGAACGACTCGAAGAAGGGGCGGGGCTGCCGCGTCGACCGCCACGAGCGGATCGGCCTCGGGGCGATCGGCGAGGGGGGCTTCGCGAACCTGATGACCGAGCCCGCCTTCGAGGACGTCCCCAAGATCCTCGAGACGCCGAAGGACGAGAGCGGCGACTGGGACCGCGCGGGCCTCGCCGCGCTCCGGCGGCTCGCGGGGGCCGCCCCGGCGCTCAGCGGGCGTCGGAAGCGCGTTTCGGGTACTTCGTCGCGACGTAGTCGTCCACGAGGGCCCGGAAGGCCGCGGACAGCTCGTCGTACGTCCCCTTGAGGGTCGTGAACTTCTGGCCGTCGACGTAGACGGGGCAGCTCGGGGCCTCGCCGGTTCCCGGGAGGCTGATGCCGATGTTCGCCGCCTTCGACTCCCCCGGGCCGTTCACGATGCACCCCATGACGGCGAGCGTCATCGTCTCGACCCCTTCGTGGGTCATCTTCCACTCGGGCATCTTCTCCCGGACGTACCCCTGGATCCTCTCGGCCAGCTCCTGGAACGTCGTGGAGGTGGTCCGGCCGCAGCCCGGGCAGGCCGTGACGGACGGGGCGAAGGCGCGGAGGCCGAGCGACTGGAGCAGCTCGCACGCCGCGTAGACCTCCTCCCGCCGGTCCCCGCCGGGGCGCGGCGTGAGCGAGACGCGGATCGTGTCGCCGATCCCCTCCGCGAGGAGGATCCCCATGGCCGCCGAGGACCAGACGAGCCCCTTCGTCCCCATCCCCGCCTCCGTCAGGCCGAGGTGGAGGGGCTGGGCGGTCTTCCGGGCGAGGTCGCGGTAGACGGAGACGAGCTCCGGGGGCTTCGAGACCTTGCAGGAGACGATGATCTGGTCCTTGGCGAGGCCGTTCTCCAGCGCGAGCTCCGTCGACTCGAGCGCCGAGAGGACCATGCACTCCCCCACGATCTCCTCGGAGGTCTTCCCGAGGTCGCGGTCGGTGTTCTCCTGCATCTTCCGCATGACGAGCTCCTGGTTCAGGGAGCCGCCGTTGACGCCGATCCGGACCGGCTTGCCGTGCTCCACGGCCACCCGGCAGATCGTCGCGAACTGCTCGTCGCGGAGCCGCCCCGTTCCGACGTTCCCGGGGTTGATCCGGTACTTCGCGAGGGCGCGGGCGCAGTCGGGGTGCTTCGTCAGGAGGACGTGCCCGTTGTAGTGGAAGTCGCCGATGAGGGGAACGTCGCACCCGGCGTCGTGGAGCCGCTTCACGATCTCCGGGACGGCCGCGGCCGCCTCCGGCAGGTTCACCGTGACCCGGACCAGCTCCGAGCCCGCCTGCCAGAGCTCGAGGCACTGCTTCGCGGTCGCGGCCGCGTCCGCCGTGTCGGTCATCGTCATCGACTGGACGACGACCGGGGCGCCGCCGCCCACGGTGATCCGGCCGACCGTCACCGGCACGGTCGCGTGGCGGCGGCGGGACGGGGCGGGGGCCTGGGGCGCGGCGTCCATGGCGTCAGAAGTTGACGTTCTTCAGGACGTCGAAGTAGAGGACCGTGACCATCACGAGGACGAGGAAGACGAAGCCGGCCTGCAGCAGCCGCTCCTTCACCTTGATCGGGAAGTCCCGGCGGGCGGCCGACTCCAGGAGCGTCACGAAGATCTGCCCGCCGTCGAGGAGCGGGATCGGGAGGAGGTTCAGGAGGCCGAGCTGGAGCGAGAGGATGCCCATGAGCCCGAGGAGGGGGCCGAGGCCGCTCCGCGCCGCCTCGCCGGAGAACTTGGCGATGTCGATCGGCCCGGAGAGCTGCCGCATCGAGCTCGTGCCGCGGAAGAGGCGGGCCACCGTGGCCCCCGTCGTCTGCGTCTGCCGGACGAGCTCCCGCGCGGAGGCCCCGAAGGCGTCGAGGACGCCGAGGCGCTTCGTGACGGTCTCGTAGCGGGGCGAGAAGCCGATCCGCCACGACCCGGCTTCCTTGCGGGGCGTGATCGGCACCGTGAGGCGCGCGCCCCCCCGCTCCACGAGGAACTCGATCGGCTTCGGCCCCTCCGGGCCGTCCATGCCGGCCGCGGCCTCGCGGATCCGCCGGACGACCTCGTAGTACGACTGGACCTCGCGCCCCCCCACGGAGAGGATCCGGTCCCCGGGCTTCAGGCCCGCCTTCTCCGCCGGGTAGTTCTTCACGAGCGTGCCGACGAGCGGCGGCAGGAAGGGATTCAGGCCGGTGTAGCCGAGGTCGTACTTCCGGTCCGGTTCGGGGCGGAGGACGACGCGGACGGTCTCGTCGCCGCGCGAGAGCTCCACCGGGATGTTCTCGCGGGGGGCGAGGCCGAGATCCATCTCGACCTCGCGCCAGGTGGAGACGGGCTTGCCGGAGATCGTCACGACGAGGTCGTCCGCTTTCACGCCCGCGCGCTCCGCCGGGCTTCCCGGCTCGACGTACTTCACGAGGGGGGCCTCGTCCTGGTACTTGAAGACCTCCATCCCGACCACGAAGGCGCCGGCCGTCAGGAGGAGCGCGAGGGCGAGGTTCATCACGGGCCCCGCGACCAGGACGAGGAGGCGCTGCCAGCGCGGCCCGACCGGCGCCGCCGCCTCGTGCCCGGCCACGACGTCGCTCTCGTCCGGCCCGAGGCCGACGACCTTCACGTACCCGCCGAGGGGGATGAGGGAGACGCGGTAGTCGGTCTCCTTCCGCTTGACGCCGAAGAGGCGCTTGCCGAAGCCGAGGGAGAAGACCTCGACCGGGAACCGGAAGCCCTTCGCCACCGCGTAGTGCCCGAACTCGTGCACCACGATCAGGACCGAGAGGACGAAGACGAGGGCGAGGACGTTGATCGGGATGTTCATTCGGTGGCGGGCCCCTTCTCTTTACGCCCGGGCGCTTCCGGCGGTTCCCGCGGGAGACGGCCGGGCGAGGGCGGGAAGGATCTCACGAGCGGCCCTCCGGGCCCAATCGTCCGCTTCCAGGGCCTCTTCCACGCTCCCGAGGGGGCCGGGCGCGTGCCGGGCCAGGACCCTCGCCGTCGTCTCGACGATGGCCGGGAACGGGATCCGGCCGGCGAGGAACGCCTCCACGGCGACCTCGTTCGCGGCGTTCAGGACGGCCGGCGCCGAGCCCCCGGCCTCGAGGGCCTGGCAGGCGAGCGGCAGCGCCGGGTAGCGCTCCGGCTCCGGCCGGAAGAACTCCAGCTTTCCGAGCGACGGCAGGTCGAGCTTCGCGAGCGGCGTCCCGATCCGGTCCGGGTAGGTCAGGGCGTAGAGAACCGGGAAGCGCATGTCGTTCGGCGACATCTGCGCGATGAGGGAGCCGTCCACGTACTCGACGAGGGAGTGGACGATCGACTGGGGGTGGAGCAGCACCTCGATCCGGTCCACCGGCACGTCGAAGAGCCAGCGGGCCTCGATGACCTCCAGCCCCTTGTTCATCATCGTGGCCGAGTCGATCGTGATCTTCGGCCCCATCCGCCACGTCGGGTGGGCCAGCGCGTCCGCCACGCCGATGGCGCCGAAGGTCTCGAGGGGGCGCGTCCGGAAGGGGCCCCCCGAGGCGGTCAGCATCAGCTTCGACACCTCCGGCGGCGTGCCCGCCCGGAGCGCCTGGTGGAGGGCGCAGTGCTCCGAGTCGACGGGGATGACCTCGCCGCCCGAGGCGCGCGCGGCGGCCATGACCAGCTCCCCGGCCACCACGAGGGTCTCCTTGTTGGCCAGGGCGAGCCGCTTGCCCTGCCGGGCCGCCGCGTAGGAGGACGGAAGGCCGACGGAGCCGACGATGGCGCCGAGGACGACGTCCGCCTCCGGGAGGGTCGCCACGTCGACGAGGCCCTGCGGGCCCCAGCCGACGGCGAGGCCCGGGAACTCCGTCCGGAGGCGGGCGGCGTCCTCCTTCGTCTTCACGGCCACGACCTTCGGGCGGTGCGCGGCGACGGCCGGGAGGAGCTTCTCGAGATTCGAGCCGGCCGCCATGGAGACGATCTCGAACCGGTCCGGGAAGTGCGCCACGACCGAGAGCGCCGAGTCGCCGATCGAGCCCGTGGCCCCCATCAGGGCGATCCGTCGTTTCATCAGGAGAGGACCTCCGGCAGGAAGAGCGCGACGCCGAGGACGGGCGGCGACACGTAGAGGAGCGAGTCGAGCCGGTCCAGGAAGCCTCCGTGGCCCGGGAGGAGCCCCCCCGAGTCCTTGACGTCGCAGCTCCGCTTGAACGTCGACTCGAGGAGGTCCCCCACGACGGCCAGCCCGGCCGCCCCGAGACCGAGGAGCGCGAGCCCCGGGACGCTTCCGGCCGGGAAGAGAAGGACCCGGGCGAGGAGCCCGACGAGGAGCCCGGCGCCGAGCTGGCCCCAGAGCCCCTCCCACGTCTTCTTCGGGCTGACGACCGGCGCCAGCTTCCGCCGCCCGAAACGGCGCCCCACGTAGTAGGCCGCCGAGTCGCTGGCCCAGACGACCGCGAGGACGAAGATCACGGGGCGCCAGCCGAGGGCTCTGAGGGCGATCATCGCGGCCGCGCCGAGGGCCACGTAGAGCGTGGCGAAGACCGAGGACGCGGAGGACGCGAGGAGCACCCCCACCGGCGGCGCAGAGAACATCACGAGGGTCGGCAGGAGGAGGAGCGCGGCCGCCGTCGCGACGACGATGCCCGGCAGGAACCGGAAATGGGCCGCCGCGACGATCGCCAGGAAGACGGCGAAGCCCGCGACCTGCGGGACGGCCCACCCCGCGGACTTCAGGAGCCGGAAGAACTCCGCGAGCGCGAGCCCCGCGGCGAGGGCGACGAGGAGCGCCCACGCCCAGAGCGGCGCGACGACGAGGATCGCGAGGACCGCCGGGATCAGGACGGCCGCCGTCAGCTCGCGCTGAAACCTCAAGCCGGCCCTCCCGGGCCGCCGCCCGTCACCGCGAAGCCGCCGCCGGCGGGGCGAAGGCCGGCACGTCGCCGGGCTCGGGCTCGAGGACGCCGCCGTAGCGGCGCTCGCGCTTCTGGTAGTCGGCCACGGCCTCCAGGAAATGGCGGCCGCGGAAGTCCGGCCAGAGGACCGGCGTGACGTGGATCTCGGCGTAGGCGATCTGCCAGAGGAGGAAATTGGAGACGCGCATCTCGCCGCTCGTCCGGATCAGCAGGTCGGGGTCCGGAAGCCCCGCCGTGTAGAGCTTCCCGGCCAGGGTCGCCTCGTCGACGGCGGAGGGAGCGAGCCGCCCCGCGGCCACCTCCTCGGCGAGCGCGCGCGCCGCGTCGGCCAGCTCGGCGCGCCCGGAGTAGTTCAGGGCGATCGAGAAGACCATCCCGCCGCACCGCGCGGAGGCGTCGAGCGCCTTCCGGAGCTCGCGGACGACCGACGGGTCGAGCCCGTCCATCCGGCCCACCACGCGGAAGCGGATGTCGTTCGCGAGAAGCGTCTGGAGCTCGCGCGCCAGCCACTCCTTGAGCAGCGCCATGAGGGTGGCGACCTCGAGGCGCGGGCGCTTCCAGTTCTCCGTCGAGAAGGCATAGAGGGTCAGCGCCTGCAGGTGGAGGCGGGCCGCCGTCTCCACGGTGGCCCGGACGGCGTCGATCCCGGCCCGGTGCCCCTCCACGCGCGGCAGCCGCCGCTGCTGCGCCCAACGGCCGTTTCCGTCCATGATCACGGCCACGTGACGCGGGAGGCGGGCGAGGTCGAGCCCGTCGAGAATCGCGCGCTCCGGCGTGCCGGGCGCGGCGAGGACGTCCTTGTCGATCATCGCTTCGAGGGGCCCCGGCCGCCGGACGACCCCGACCGACGATTCTATCGCGGGGTCTCGCGGCCGTCCGGAAGCCCTTCGGGCGGATAGAGCACGCGTCGGAGCGTCAGGCCGCGCGCCTCGGCCGTCGGTCCGGGACGCTCCGGGGCCGCTTCGGGGGGCGTCTTCCCGCGCCCCGCCTCGCGCAGCGCCCCGACGAGCCGGCGGACCATCCCCCGGAGGAAGCCGTCGCCCACGGCCGTGACGACGAGGAGGTCGCCCTCCTCCGCCACGTCGAGCCGCGCGAGCGTCCGGACCGTGGAGCCGGGCTCCGAGCCGGTGACCGAGAACGGGGCGAAGTCCCGCCGCCCCACGAGGCGCGCGGCGGCGGCCCGCATCGCCCCGACGTCGAGCGGCTCCTTCGCCAGCGCCTCGACGAGGCCGGCGTGAGGGGGAAGGAACGCGCCCCGCCGGAGGCGGTAGACGTAGACCTTTCCGGCCGCCGACCGCCGGGCGTGGAAGTCCGGCGGGACCTCCGCGGCCGAGAGGATCCGCACGTCCCAGGGGAGCTTCGCGTTCAGGGCGCGCGAGAGGCTCGCCGGCGACAGGAGCGGCGCGCCGTCCGGCAGGTCGAGGTGCGCGGTCTGGGCGTCGGCGTGCACGCCGGAGTCGGTGCGCCCCGCCCCGTGGACGCGGGTGTCCGCGCCGAGGATCTCCCCGAGCGCCTTCTCCAGGACGCCCTGGACGGTGCGGGGCTTCACGCCGTCCCGGAGCGTCTCCTGCGCCTGCCACCCCTCGAAGAACGTCCCCAGGTACGACAGGTCGAGCCGGATCCTCACCGGCCCATTATCGGCGGCCCGTCGTACTCTCCTCTCGTGGCGGTGCGGGCCGCGGACGGCACGGTCGTCGTGACCGAGATCTTCCGGAGCCTCCAGGGAGAGTCGACCTGGGCCGGTCTCCCCTGCACGTTCGTCCGGCTGACGGGCTGCTCCCTCCGGTGCGTGTGGTGCGACTCGGCCTACGCCTTCTCGGGCGGCACCCCGATGACCCTCGACGAGGTCCTCGCGCGGGTCCAGGCCCTCGGCCTCCCCCTCGTCGAGATCACGGGCGGAGAGCCCCTGGAGCAGGAGGGGTTCTTCCCGCTCGCGTCGGCCCTCTGCGACCGCGGCCACACCGTCCTCGTCGAGACGGGCGGCCACGTCCCGACGGACCGGGTGGACCCGCGCGTCGTGAAGATCCTCGACGTGAAGTGCCCGGGCTCCGGCATGGCGTCGGCGAACGACCTCTCGAACCTCGCCCGTCTCGGGCCGCGCGACGAGGTGAAGTTCGTCGTGGCCGACCGGCGCGACTTCGACTTCGCGCTGGAGCTGATCGCACGGCACGATCTCGACCGCCGCCACGCCGTCCTGATCTCCCCGCTCTTCGAGGCCGATCGCTCCCCGATCGCCCCGGCCGTCGCCGGGTGGGTGCGGGACTCCGGCCGCCATCTCCGACTGAACCTGCAGATTCACAAGTTTCTCTGGGGGGACAGGCCCGGGACATGAAGAGAAGACCGGAGAGCGCTTCGAGCGGAAAGAGGGCGGTCCGCCCGCGCGGGGCGACGCCCCGGCGCCGGCCGCGCCGTCCCGTTCGAAGAGACCCCCCAAGGGCGATTCCCGAGGCGCCGCCCGGAGGTCCGAGGACGGCCGTGCTCCTCCTCTCCGGCGGACTCGACAGCGCGACCTGCCTCGCGCTCCTCTCACACTGGGGGTGGCGCGTTCACGCCGTCTCGTTCGACTACGGCCAGCGGCACCGGATCGAGCTCCGCGCGGCGCGGCGGCTCGCCCGCCGGTACGGCGTCGTCTCCCACCGGGTCTTCCGCCTTCCCGGCCTCGGCGCCGTGGGCGGGTCGGCGCTGACCGATTCCTCGATTCCGGTTCCGAAGGGGAAGCTCGGCGGCGGCGCCATCCCCGTCACCTACGTCCCGGCGCGGAACACCCTCTTCCTCTCGTTCGGCCTCGCCGTCGCCGAGACGACCGGCGCGACGGAGATCGTCATCGGGGCGAACGCCCTCGACTACTCCGGCTACCCCGACTGCCGCCCCCCCTTCCTCCGCGCCTTCGAGCGCGTGGCGCGCCTCGGGACGAAGGCCGGCGTCGAGGGGAAGGCGTTCTCGATCCGCGCGCCCCTCCTCCGGATGACGAAGGCCGGCATCGTCCGGCTCGCGACCGCCCTCGGCCTCGACACCGCCCTCACCTCTTCCTGCTACGACCCCGCCGGCGACGGCACGCCCTGCGGCTCGTGCGACTCCTGCCTCCTTCGGATGAAGGGCTTCCGGGAGGCTGGAATCGAAGAGGAGAAGAGGCGCCGGAACCTCTAGGCTGCGTGGGGTGTGCCGAAACATAAGTTTCAGTTTTTCAGATATTTGCATATATCTACATCTGCACTGTAGAAAACTACTTGACAACAGCAGCATAAGATTCTAGATTGGCCGCGTATGAATCTCGACCGGTTCACCCTGAAAGCGCAGGAAGCTCTCCAGCGAACGGCCCAGCTGGGGCGCGAGGAGGGACATCCCGAGCTGACGCCCGAGCACCTCGCTCTCGCCCTGGTCGAGCAGGAGGGGGGGACCGTGCCGGCCCTCCTCGGCCGGATCGGCGTCCCCGCGCCGGCCCTCGCGGCCGATCTCGAGGCCGCGCTCGGGAAGCTCCCCCGCGTCACGGGCGAAGGGCACGAGCCGCGGCTCTCTCCGCCCCTCGTCAGGCTCGTCGACCTCGCCGAGAAGATCGCCCGCGAGTTCCGCGACGACTACGTCGCCGCGGAGCACCTCTTCCTCGCGCTCGTCCGGGACGGGAAGTCGACCGCGGCGAAGCTCCTCGCGAAGCACGGCCTCTCGGAGGCTTCCCTCCTTGCGGCCCTCAAGGAGGTCCGCGGCTCGGCCCGCGTGACCGACCCGGCCTCCGAGGAGAAGTACCAGGCCCTCAAGCGGTACGCGCGCGACCTGACCGAGCTGGCCCGCCGCGGGAAGCTCGACCCCGTCATCGGCCGCGACGACGAGATCCGCCGGATCATGCAGGTCCTCACCCGGCGGACGAAGAACAACCCCGTCCTCATCGGGGATCCGGGCGTCGGCAAGACCGCCATCGTGGAGGGGCTCGCCCGCCGCATCGTGGCGGGCGACGTTCCCGAGACGCTGAAGGACAAGCGCGTCGTCGCGCTCGACCTGGGCGCGATGGTGGCCGGGGCGAAGTTCCGCGGCGAGTTCGAGGAGCGCCTCAAGGCCGTCCTCAAGGAGGTCGAGGAGTCGGAGGGGAGCGTCATCCTCTTCATCGACGAGCTCCACACGCTCATCGGGGCGGGCGCGGCCGAGGGGGCGATGGACGCCGGGAACATGCTGAAGCCGGCCCTCGCCCGCGGCGACCTGCGCGCCATCGGCGCGACGACCGTCGGCGAGTACCGCAAGCACATCGAGAAGGACCCCGCCCTCGAGCGCCGGTTCCAGCCCGTCCTCGTCGGGGAGCCGTCGGTGGAGGACACGATCGCCATCCTCCGCGGCCTCGCGGAGCGGTACGAGCTGCACCACGGCGTGAAGATCACCGACGCGGCGCTCGTCGCGGCGGCCACCCTCTCGGACCGCTACATCTCCGACCGCTTCCTCCCCGACAAGGCCATCGACCTCGTCGACGAAGCGGCCTCGAAGCTGAAGATGGAGATCGACTCGCTGCCGACCGAGATCGACGAGGTGGAGCGGAAGATCCTCCAGGCCGAGATCGAGAAGAAGGCGCTGGAAAAGGACGACGCGCGCCCCGCGAGAGAGCGCCTGAGCGCCCTCGAGAGGACGCTCGCCGAGCTGAAGGAGCGCTCCGGCGCGATGAAGGCGCGGTGGAAATCGGAGAAGGACGCCCTCGCCTCGATCCGCGCTCTCAAGAAGAAGGTCGACGAGACGAAGGTGGCCGCCGAGCAGGCCGAGCGCCAGGGAGACCTGAGCAAGGCCGCCGAGCTCCGCTACGGCACCCTCCTGAAGCTCCAGAAGGAGCTCGACGCCGCCGCGGCGCGCCTCGAGGAGCTCCAGAGGAACGGCGCCGTCCTCCGCGAGAAGGTGGACGAGGAGGACATCGCCCAGATCGTCTCGAAATGGACCGGCATCCCCGTGTCGAAGATGGTCGAGGGAGAGACGCAGAAGCTCCTCCGGATGGACGAGCGCCTGAAGCGGCGGGTCGTCGGGCAGGACGAGGCCGTGGACGCCGTCTCCGCCGCCGTCCGGCGCGCCCGGGCCGGGATGAAGGACCCAAAGCGCCCGGTCGGATCGTTCCTCTTCCTCGGGCCGACGGGCGTCGGAAAGACGGAGCTCGCGCGCGCCCTCGCCGAGTTCCTCTTCGACGACGAGAACGCCATGGTCCGCCTCGACATGTCCGAATACCAGGAGAAGCACTCCATCTCCCGGATGATCGGGGCCCCTCCGGGGTACGTCGGCTACGAGGAGGGGGGCCAGCTGACCGAGGCGGTCCGCCGCCATCCGTATTCCGTCGTCCTCTTCGACGAGGTGGAGAAGGCGCACCCGGACGTCTGGTCGACGCTGCTGCAGGTTCTCGACGACGGGCGGCTGACCGACGGGAAGGGGCGCGCGGTCGACTTCAAGAACACGGTCGTCATCATGACCTCGAACGTCGGCTCGGAGTTCATCTCGGGAGGCGACGGCGCCGCCCCCCGGACCCCCGCCGAGGAGAAGAAGGTCCTCGAAGAGGCGCTCCGGGCGCACTTCCGGCCCGAGTTCCTGAACCGGATCGACGACATCGTCGTCTTCCGGCGGCTCTCGCTCCCGGACGTCGAGAAGATCGTCGACCTCCAGCTCCGGCGGGTCGCGGAGATCGTCGCCACGCGCGGCGTCCGCCTCGACTGGTCCGAGCCGGCCCGGACGTTCCTCGCCCGCGAGTCGTACGACCCCGTCTACGGCGCCCGCCCTCTCAAGCGCCACATCCAGAAGCTGGTCCAGGACCCGCTCGCGCTGAAGCTCCTCGCCGGCGAGATCGGCGACGGCGCCTCCGTGACGCTGGACCTCGACGACGGCCGGCTCGCCTTCCGGAGCGCGGAGGCGGCGGCCGACACATCCAGACTCCCGGCGCCGAAGACGGCGCCCAAATCCAGGAGGTAACCCATGGCCGTCATTCGCTGGAACGACCCCTTCCGTGACCTCGCCGCCCTTCAGGACCGGATGAACCGGCTCTTCGAGGGGACCCTCTCGCGCACCCGGAACGAAGAGGAGCTCTTCACCGGGACCTGGGCGCCCCCGGTCGACATCTACGAGACCAAGGACAAGATCACGCTCAAGGCCGAGCTCCCGGGCTTCGACGAGAAGCAGATCGCCCTCCGGTTCGAGGACGGGGTCCTGACGATCGAGGGGGAGCGGAAGTTCGAGAAGGAGACCGGCGACGAGAACTACCACCGCGTCGAGCGGAGCTACGGCAAGTTCGTCCGCTCCTTCGCCATCCCCGCCGGCGTCGACGGAGACAGGATCGGCGCGAGCTTCTCGAACGGCGTCCTGACCGTCGAGCTGCCCAAGCGCGAGGAGACGAAGCCCAAGCAGATCCGGATCGAGGCCGGCGCCTCGAAGGCCGCCATCGAGACGAAGAAGAAGTAGGTTCTCCGGGGGGAGGAACGCCGCCGCGCGCCGGCACCCTAAGATGCGCCCGTGAGGGGACGCATCGTCGGCGCGGCGGCGCTCCTGGCGCTCTGGCTCGGGGCGTCCGTCGCCACCGGCGCGGACGCCCCGCCCGTCTTCGCGAAGGCCCTTCCCCCCGCCCCCTCCGACCCCGTCACGGACGCGGCCGGGATCTTCCCGGCGGGTGCGCGCGCGCGGCTGGACGCCAGGCTCCGGAAGTTCGCGGACGACTACACGTTCGTCCGCCTCTACCTCTACACGCTGAAGGACGCCGCCGGCGCGCCGCCCCAGGCCGCCGCGCAGGAACTCTACCGCCGCTGGCGGATGCGCGACCGCGAGCTGTACGACGGCCTCGCGACGATCTTCGTCTTCTCGGCCGAGCGGAAGGCGCTCGTGATGCTCGGCCAGGGGGCGCCCCCGCCGATGGAGGCGGCGCTCGACGGCGTCGCGCCCGATCTCGAGGCCCTCTTCGGCCCCGATCCCGCGGGGGCTCTCTCCCGCGTCGTCGACCGGATCGGAGCCGGCCTCCGACAGGCGGAGACGACCTCGTGGCTCGACCCGCCCCCCGTCCCGGCCGAGCCGAGCGGCCCCCTCCACGGCAACCCGCCCTTCTCGGACGACGGGGTGACGGGCGCTCTCGAGGAGACGGTCCGGAAGATCTCGACGGCCGAGCACCCGATCGTCCTCGTCCTGAACCCCGCGAAGGGGATGGACTCCCCCGCGGAGCGGGCGGAGAAGCTGGCGGCGGCGTGGCCCGACCGGATCCTCCTCGTCTGCTTCTCGAGCGACTTCTCCGCCTTCCTCTTCGTCCCCGAGCCGCTCCGGGAGCGCTTTCCCGAGGAGCAGCGCCGGCGCCTGGTCCGCGAGGTGGGGAATGCGACGACGAACCGTACGTTCCCGCGGACGCTGACGCGCGTCCTCGGCGAGGTCGCGACCCTCGCGGAGGGGAGGACGCCGGAGCCGTGGGTGGAGTGGAAGCACCCCCTCCATACGCTCGGCGGCGGGCAGGACGGGGATCCGGCGCCGCCCGCCGTCGGCTTCGCGGTCGCCGCCGGCCTCCTCGGCGTCGTCGGCTGGCTCCTCTACACGCTCGTCACGCGCCCGAAGGTGATCCTCGCCCTCCTGGTGCAGGGAGCGATTCAGGGACTCATCGGCGGCGTCTTCGGCGGAGCCGGGGGCGCCGTCCGCGGGTTCTTCTCGGGCGGCGGCAGCTTCGGAGGCGGCGGCGCCTCGGGAAAGTGGTAGGAGGAGGACGATGCTGCGGCGCGTTCACAAGGAGTTCCTCGCCCGGGTCGACGCCGCGGCCGTCGAGGCCGCGATCCGTCAGGCCGAGCGCGCGACGACGGGCGAGATCCGCGTCGCGATTCTCCCCCGCGTCTCCGGCGGCCTCGAGAAGGCCGTCCGGCACGCTGCCGAGCGCCTCGGGATGACCCGCACGAAGGATCGCAACGGCGTCCTCATCCTCGTCGACCCGTCCCGCCGGAGCTTCCTCGTCTGGGGCGACACGGCGATCCACGCCCGCGTGGAGGAGCGCTTCTGGAAGGACGTCGCTGCGGCGATCGAGGAGCGGTTCCGCGCGGGCGACTTCACCGGGGGCCTCGTCCGCGGGGTCGAGATCGCGGGCCGCGAGCTCGCGTCCTGCTTCCCCGCCCCTCCGGGCGAGCGCGAGAATCAGCTCCCGGACGGCGTCGACGCCTCCTGACGGCGCCGGCGGCGTCAGATCGCGGCAGACGCCCCCGGCTCCTCGTCCTTGAAGAGGTCCGTCGAGAGGTACCGCTCCGACGTGGAGGGGACGACGAAGACGATCAGCTTCCCGGCGCTCTCGGGGCGTTTCGCGACCTCGATCGCCGCGTGTGCCGCGGCGCCCGACGAGATGCCTCCCAGGATCCCCTCCTCGCGCGGCAGGCGGCGCGCCATCGCGAAGGCCTGGTCGTTCGAGACCTGGACCACCTCGTCCACGAGCTTCATGTCGAGGTTCGCGGGGATGAAGCCGGCCCCGAGTCCCTGGATCTTGTGCGGGCCCGGCGCGCCCCCCGAGCGGACCGCCGAACGCCCCCCTCCCCCCCCGGCCGTTCCCGCGCTCGC
>DAOMFB010000026.1:0-16526 GCA_035429585.1 Thermoanaerobaculia bacterium | reverse complement strand
GCTTCGATGGCGCGCGTGGTGGCGAGATCCGTGGCGGCCGCCATCTCGAGGTGGTCGAGGGACGACTCGGCAGTCGGCTCGTCGTCGATCTCGGGGAACCCGTCGTCGGGGGTCGATTCCCACCCGTCGAAACCCTCTCCCGTCCCGACCTCCTCGAAGACGGGCGCCGAGGACGATTCGACGGCGGCGACCATCGACGGCACGGACGAGATGACGGCGACGGGCGTCGTGGCCTCCGGCCTCTCGGCCTCCGGCGTCAAGAAGACGGTCCCGGCCGGGACAGGCGCCGCGAGCGAAGGGACCGCCTCGGTCGCCGCGGCGAGGGCCGCCGCCGCCGTCTCCGTGGCGACCGGGCCTCCGCGCTGCAGCCGCCGCAGGAGGTCGACGAACGTCAGCTTCGAGACGAGGCGGAAGGTCTCCACGACGCCCTGCCCCTCGGAGGCCACGGCCTCCACGAAGGGGTAGGCGCCGAAGCCGAGCGCCTCCTGCATCGTCGGCACGGGGAGGGCGCCCCCGAGGTCGCGCTTGTTGTACTGGATGACGACGGGGACCGACTCGAGGGCGATCTTCTCCTCGCGGAGGTTCTCCCGGAGGTTCTGGAACGACTCGAGGTTGTGGGAGAGCATCGAAGCCTGCGAGTCGACGACGAAGACGATCCCGTCGACGCCGCGGAGGACGATCTTCCGGGTCTCGTTGTAGAAGACCTGGCCCGGGACCGTGCAGAGCTGGAAACGGACGGTGTAGCCCTTGATGTTCCCCAGCTCCACGGGGAGGAGGTCGAAGTAGATCGTCCGGTCCTGCGCCGTGGCGAGCGACAGGAGGTTCCCCTTGGCCGCGCGGTCGAGCTGGCCGTGCAGGACCCGGAGGTTCGTCGTCTTCCCGCAGAGGCCGGGCCCGTAGTAGACGATCTTCGCCGTCAGGTCCTTCGTCGAATGGTTGAAGAGGGCCATGCTTCCTCGTCCCTGTCGCCCGGGGCTGTTTCAGTATAGGACGGGCGGTCCCGTCCCGGTGGCGTCGCAGCCCCCCGTCCTCGGTGTCGTCGAGGAGGAATCCGGTCCCGCGCTGGCGGGCGCGGGGCGCCGGTGCGTATCCTCGAACGGTCGGTCCGGTGCGGGCGGGAGGTGCCGTGGAGAAGGTCAGCGTGAGCAGGGGTCTCCTGGCGGGGGTCGTCGCCGTCGCCGCCGCCTCGCTCCTCGCGCTGGCGTTCGTCCTGGGACGGGCCTCCGGGCCGGGGAGTCCCTCCGTGCCGCCGCCGGGACGGGAGCTTCCGGGTCGCGTGGACGCTTCGCGCGACGCCGCCCCGCGAGCCCCGGACCCGCCGCTTCCGCCGCCGCCGCAGGCCGCCGCGCCGGGGACGGAACTCCCGGACGTGCGTTCGACGGCGATGCCGGCCCCCGCTCCGACCGCCGGCGAACGGGGCAGCGCCGGGTTCGATCCGGATCGGGCCGCCGTGGCGGCCTACCTCGACGCGGTCGACCACGTCCAGCCGGGGAAGATGAGCGGCGACGCGGAGGGCCTTGCCAACGAGATGGCGGCCGCGCTCGCGAGAGGCGACACGTCGGGTCTGGACCGGATGATCCGGGAGACGGAGGCGGCGAGAGAGAGTCTGGCCGGCCTGGCGGCACCCGCGCCGTGCGCCGCGCTCCACCGCGAGAGCCTCGGAAGCCTCGACGACGCGCTGGAGATGCTCCGCCTGCTGAAGGCGGCCATGGAGTCGCCCGACGCCGCCGCCCGGCTCTCGGGCGTCACCACCCGGGCCTCCGCCCTTCGCTCCCGCTCCGAGGCCCTCCAGAAGGAAGAGCTGGACCTTCGCCGGCGATACGGCCTCGCTCGCTGATCGGGCCCGGGTAACCTAGGGCCATGGCGGCCGAGCGGCGCGAGCGGCCCTTCGCGGCGACCTTCGCGGGGATTCCCCTCCGGGGCGTCTCCGTCGCGGGGCGCGAGAGCTGGTTCCATCTCCCGACGCTCCGGCTCGCCTTCGACCTCGGCCGGGCGCCGACGGAGCTGGTCCCGGTCCCGAACCTCTTCCTCTCCCACGCCCACCTCGACCACGCGGCGGGGCTGGCCTGGTGGTGCTCGCAGCGGCGCCTCCAGCGGATGCCGGGGGGCGTGGCGCGGACCCATCCCGACGCCGTGCCGCTCTGGCGGGAGATCCTGGCACTCCACGAGCGGCTCGAGGGGGTCCGCTACGACGCGGCCGTGGCGCCGATGCCGCCGGGCGAGCCGGTCTTCCTCCGGCGGGACCTCTCCGTCGCGTCGTTCCCCGTCGACCACCGCGTTCCGACGCTCGGCTTCGTGGCGTCGGAGGTGAGGCGGAAGCTCCTCCCCGCCTTCGCGGGCCACGGCGCCGAGGACGTCCGCGCGGCCGCGTCGCGGGGCGAGGCCGTCGCCCGCGAGACGCCGATCCCGCTGGTCGCCTACTCCGGCGACACGGCCGCCGGCTTCTTCGACCTCGCGCCCTCCGAGGTCTTCCGCGCGAAGCTGCTCCTCCTCGAGTGCTCCTTCGTCGAGGAGCGGGACCGGGACCGGTCCCGGGAGTGGAAGCACCTTCACCTCGCCGAGATCGCGGAGCAGGCGGACCGGTTCGAGAACGAGGTTCTCGTCCTGACGCACCTGACCGTCCGGACGACGCCCGAAGAGATCCGACGCGAGCTCGGGCGGCGCCTCCCCGCCCGCCTCGCCTCCCGGACGGTGCCGTTCCTCCCCGACTGAGCCGCCCCGTCCGGTCAGACGGGGCCGGCGGTCTTTTCCTCGGCGTGCCGGGGGCGGCGCAGGGCCGTGAGAAGACCTGTCCCCGACTCGCGACGCAGCCGGTTCCAGACGAGCGCGTCGTCGAGGGCGCTGTAGGCCGCCGGGACGACGAAGAGCGTCAGGAGCGTCGAAAGGGCCATCCCGCCGACGAGGGCGAGGGCCATCGGGCGCTGGAGCTCCGCCCCCGCGCCGATGGCGAGGGCCGGGGGCAGCGCGCCCGCGATGGTGGCGATCGACGTCATGAGGATCGGGCGGAGCCGGATCGGGCAGGCTTCGAGGAGCGCTTCCCGGCAGGAGGTCCCGCGGGCCCGGACCTGGTTCGTGAAGTCGACCAGCATGATCGAGTTCTTCTTCGCGATTCCGACGAGCAGGATCAGGCCGAGCAGGCTGTAGACGTTCAGGCTCTGTCCCCCGATCCAGAGCGCGAGGAGCGCCCCCGTCACGGAGAAGGGGAGCGCCAGGAGGACGGAGACGGGGTGCCAGAACGAGTTGAACTGCGAGGCGAGGACCATGTAGGCGACGACGAGACCGAGGGCGAAGGCGAACCAGAGCGACTGGAACGACTCCCGGAAGACCTTCGTGCTGCCGGCCGGGACGGCCCGGTAGCCGTCGGGAAGAACGGAGTGGGCGATCGCGAGCGAACGGTCGACGGCCTCGGCCTGCGAGGCGCCGGTCGCCACGTTCGCGTAGATCGAGATGGCCCGCTCGCGGTCGCGGCGGGTGATCGTCTGGAGGGTCGGCAGCTGCCGGATCCGGATGAGCTGGCCGAGGCGCACGAGCTCCCCGCCCGACGTCCGGACGAGGAGGCGATCGATGTCCTCGGGGCGCTGCCGCTGGTCGGAGAGGAGGCGGCCCCGGATGTCGAAGCGGCGCCCCTTGTCCTTGAACTTGCCGATCCGGACCCCCCCGATCGCGGCGTTCACGGTCTCGCCGATGGCCGCCATGCTCACGCCGAGGTCGCCGGCCCGGTTGCGATCGGGCTCGATCTGCACCTCGGGCATCCCGACCTGGTAGTCCGTGTCGACGTCCGTCACGAGCCCCGACGACCGCATCTCCTCCACGATCCGCCGGGAGGCGTCCGCGAGGAGGCTCCAGTCGCGCCCCCGGATGTTGAACTCGATCGGGAACCCTCCGCCTCGCGAGGGGCTGAATCCGGTTTGCGAGATGTCCTGGAGCGAGACCCGCCCTCCCGGGACCGTGGCGGCGTACTGCCGGACGACGTCCATCAGCTCGAGCTGGGAGAGGCGCTTGCCCCGCGCCGGGTCGACGGGCCGCTCCCGGGGCGGCTTCAGGTTGACGTAGGCCTGCCCGGTGTTCACGTCGCCTCCGCCGACGCTGCCGGCGAAGAGCACGACCTCCGGCCGCCTCATCAGGAACGACTCGATCTGCCGGAAGTAGCGGTCCGTCGCGTCGAGGCTCGTTCCGACGGGGGTCTGGAACCGCATCGTGAAGCGGC
The DNA here is from genome assembly GCA_035429585.1 of Thermoanaerobaculia bacterium. GTDB lineage: Bacteria > Acidobacteriota > Thermoanaerobaculia > UBA5066 > UBA5066 > DAOMFB01. The sequence goes on along the minus strand of DAOMFB010000026.1, from coordinate 12,319 downwards.
TCATGTCCTGGCTCGGGATGAACTCCTGGCGGAGGAAGCGGATCGTGCCGAGGGAGAGGAGGAAGACGGCCGTCGAGCCCGCGAGGAGGGCGCCCCGGTGGCGCAGGGCGGGGTGCAGGGCGCGGAGGTAGATCTCCGAGAGGCGCCGGAAGAGGCGGTCCATCGCCCGCCCGAGGGGGCCGCGGTGCTCGACCTCGAGGAAGCGCGAACAGCGCATCGGCGTCAGCGTGAGGGCCTCGAGAAGAGAGAGGAGGACGGCGACCGAGATCGTGACGCCGAACTGGAAGAAGAACTTTCCGATGATTCCCTTCATGAAGGCGACCGGCAGGAAGATCGCCACGATGGCCAGCGTCGTCGCGGCCGCCGCGAAGGTGATCTCCCGGGCCCCCACGGAGGCGGCGCGGACCTTTCCCTGGCCCATCTCGCGGTGCCGGTAGATGTTCTCGAGGACCATGATGGCGTCGTCCACGACGATGCCGACGACGAGCGTCAGGCCGAGGACGGTGTACGTGTTCAGGGTGAAGCCGAAGAAGTAGATGACGATGAAGGTTCCGAGGATCGAGGTGGGGATCGCGAGAAGGACGTTCACGGTCGTCGACCACGACCCGAGGAAGAGCCAGCAGACGAGTCCGGTCAGGATGGCCGCCAGGACGAGCGTCAGGAGGATCTCCTGGATCGAGCGCTCGATGAAGGTCGTCGTGTCCCAGTTCACGTCGAGCCGCAGACCCTCCGGGAGCTGGGCCCTCAGGACCTGGATCTTCGCCTTCACGTCGTGCCCCACCTGGACGGCGTTGGAACCCCTCATCTTCGTGATGGCGAAACCCACGGAAGACTCGCCCATCGCCCGGTTCAGCCGGCGGCGGTCCTCGAGGCCGTCCTCGACGACCGCGACGTCGTTCAGGTGGACGGGCGCGCCCTTCACGTTGGCGACGACGAGCTCGCCGAAGGTCGCCACGTCGATGGCCTCGCCCTGGGCGCGGACGTTCATCTCACGCTCCGCCGCCTCGATCCGGCCGGCCGGCACCTCCTGGTGCTCGCGCTGGACGGCCTGGTTGACGTCGATGACGGTGAGGCCCTGCGCCTCGAGCCGCATCGCGTCGTACCAGACGCGGACGTTCCGGTCGCGGAACCCCATGACGTGGATCTCGCCGATGCCGTCGATCATCTGCAGCTGCGGGCGGATGACGTTCCGGACGTAGTCGGCCAGGAAGGTCGGCGGGCGGTCTCCGAAGAGGGCGAGCCGGATGATCGGCTGGTCCTCCGGGTTCGTCTTGGAGATCGTCGGCGGGTCGATCTCGCGCGGCAGGTGGCGCGCGGCCTCCGAGACCTTCGTCTGGACGTCCTGGAGGGCGGCGTCGATGTCCCGGCCGATCGCGAACTCGAGCGTCAGGTTGGCGCTCCCCTGGCGAGCCGTGGAGGACATCTGCTGGACCCCCTCGACGGTGGCGCAGGCGTCCTCGAGGACGTCGATGACGTCCGTCTCCATGATCTCGGGGGAGGCCCCCTCCCAGGAGATCGAGATGCTCACGATCGGGAAGTCGACGTCGGGGTTCTGGCTGATGCCCAGGCCGCGGAAGACGGTCCCGAAGCCGGTGTAACAGAGGATCCCGAATCCGATCAGCGCCACCATCAGGATCCAGGCGAAAACGTGGTTCCGGATCGAGATGTCCGCGAGGGTCATCCCGGCGGCGATCGCTTCCGGGCGTTCCTCCGGCTCGCGCGGACCGGATCGGCTCATCGCGTCCCCGGGGCTTCGGATCCGGCGGCGTCCACCGCCATCCCTTCCGTGAGGCGGTCGGAGCCCTCTGTGACGATCGTCTCGCCCGCCGCGAGGCCCGAGAGGATCTCGACCGAGCCGTCTCCCGTCCGCAGGCCGATCTTGACGGGACGGGCCGTCGCGCGCCCGCCCTCGACGGCGTAGACGACGAAGCCCCGCTCGCTCGCCTGGACGGCACTCTCGGCGACGACGAGCGCCCCCTTCTGGTTGCCGGTCGAGAGGGTCACCTCGGCGAAGAAGCCGGGTTTGAGGACGCCGGGGTTGTCGACCCACGCGAGGATCTCCACCTGCCGCGTGGCGGGGTCCGCGGTGCCGCCGACGTGGTAGACGCGGGCCGTGAACGCCGCGCTGCCGAGGGAGGCGACGCGGAACGTCACGGACTGGCCGACGGTGGCCTTGAGGGACTCGGCCTCGGAGACCTTGAAGCGAAGGCGGAGCCGGTGGAGGTCGACGAGGGTCGCGAGGAGGTTGCCGGTCTGGACGAACTGGCCGGGGTCGACGGTCCGCGTGTTGACCTTCCCGCGGCGGGGCGCGCGGACCGAGGAGCGTTCGAGGTTCTGCTGGGCGATGGCCGAGGCGGCCTGTGCCGACGCGGCGTCGGCAGCGAGACGCTCGGCCTCCTGGCGCGCCCGGATCAACTCCTCGTCGGCGACGAGCCGCTCCTTCGCGAGCGCCTCGCGGCGCGCCAGGTCCGACTCGGCCCGTTTCCAGTCAGCCACGGCCCGCCGGTGAGACGCGGCGGCCCGCTCGGCTTCGAGGCGGTACCGGTCGGGGTCGATCCGGACGAGGACGGTCTCCGCCGTCACGTCGTCCCCGGCGTTGAAGAGCACCTCCTTCACGGCACCGCTCACCTCGGCCGTGATCTGAAGGAACTCCTCCGGCTCGAGGGAGCCCAGGGCCTGGACCCGGTAGACGACGTCGCGTGCGGCGACGGAGGCGGTCCGGACGGCGAGCCCGCGACCCCCTTTCCCCTTCTTCGCGTCGGCACCTCCGGTCCCCCCGCAGGCCGGCAGGAGGGCGCCGGCGAGGAGGAGAAGGAGCGGGGTCTTCGGCTTCTTCAGCACAGGCTCATCCCGTCGGAGGAGATTCGACCCCTCCGCGCCGATCGTGGCATCGCGCTCGGCTGCTGTCGCTGATGCGTATGCACGGCGTCCGGCCGCGGACCGCCCGCCCCCCCGGCCTCAGAGGTCGTAGTAGAGCTCGATCTCGTAGGGATGCGGCCGGTTCCTCACCTCGCGGTCCTCCTCGCGCTTCTTCGCGATCCAGCGCGGGATCAGGTCGGCGGGAAAGACGTCGTCCTTCGTCAGGAAGCCGTGGTCGGCCTCGAGCGAGCCGAGCGCCTCGTCGAGGGCCGTCGGAAGGGCCCGGACGGCGGCTCGCTTCTCGGGCGGGAGGGCGAAGAGGTCGGCGTCGAGGGGGCCGAAGCCGAGGGCCGTCGGGTCCATCCGCTTCTCGATGCCGTCGAGGGCGGCGAGGAGCTGTGCCGCGAGCGCGAGGTACGGGTTCGCCGTCGCGTCCGGCGGGCGGAACTCGAACCGCGCGCTCTCGGGGCGGTTCGCGTACTTGGGGATCCGGATCGCCGCGCTCCGGTTCCCCAGCGAGTAGAGCGCCGTGACGGGCGCCTCGAACCCGGGCACGAGCCGCCGGTACGAGTTCGTCGAGGGGTTCGTGAAGGCCATCACCGCCGCGCCGTGCGCGAGGAGGCCGCCGATCGCGAAGCGGGCCGTCTCGCCGAGGCAGCCGTAGCCCGCCGGGTCGAAGAAGACGTTCCGGTCCCCCTTCCGGATCAGCTGGTGGCAGTGCATGCCGCTCCCCGCCTCGCCGTAGAGCGGCTTGGGCATGAAGGTGGCCGTGAGGCCCAGGGCGTGCGCCGTCCGCCGGACCACGTACTTGACCATCAGCGCCGCGTCGCCCGCGGCGACGAGGGGAAGGAGCGGGATCTCGATCTCGCACTGGCCCGGCCCGCCCACCTCGTGGTGGTGGTACTTCACGGGGACGCCGACCGACTCGAGCGTCCGCGAGATCCGCGTCCGCGCGCCGTCGAGGTGGTCCTGCGGCGGGAGGGCGTGGTACCCGCCGTGACGGGGGATCGTGAAGCCCGACCCGAGCTCGTGGCTCCGCCAGTCCGCCTCGGCCGACTCGACGCGGTAGGTCGCCACGTTCACGCCGTTCTCGTAGGCGACCCCGTCGAAGAGATAGAACTCGAACTCCGGACCCCAGAGGCTCTCCGTCCCGACGCCGGTCGCCCGGAGGCGCTCCTCCGCCCGGGCGGCGATCGTCCGCGGGTCGAAGGGGAGCGGCGTCCGGTCGTCGGCCTCGAGGATGGCGCCGAGGAAGCTGAGCGTCGGCTCCTCGGGGAAGGGGTCGAGGACGCCGGTCGAGAGCTCGGGCACGAGGACGAGGTCCCCCGACTTGACGGAGCGGAGCCCCACGGAGGAGCCGTCGATTCCGACGCCGTCCTCCATCAGGGCCGGCGTGAACCGCTCGACGGGGAGCGTCACGTGCCGCCACCGCCCCGCCAGGTCGCAGAACTTGAGGTCGACCATCGTGACCCGGCGCTCGATGGCGAACGCGGCGGCGTCCTCGAAGGAGTGAAACATGGGACGGCCCTCCCCGGACAGCGTACCGGCCCCTCCGGGGCCCGGCATGGGCCGTTTGACCCAGGCGGCGGCGACGGGGCCGTCAGCGGAAGAGCTTGCGCCGGTTCCGGATGTAGTCGCGGAAGATGAAGGTGGCGAGGTCGGTCGGCGAGGCGTAGTAGGCCCGCCCGCGGGCCACCTTCGTCAGCGTGTCGACGAAGTCCACGAGGGCCGGGTCGGTGGCGATCATGAAGGTCGTCAGCTGGATGCCGTCGCGGCGGCAGCGCTCGGCCTCCTCCAGGGTCCGGTTCACGATCTTCAGGTCGAGCCCGAACGGGTTCTTGTAGAGGCGGCCCCCCTCTTCGATGCAGGACGGCTTGCCGTCCGTGATCAGGAAGATCTGGCGGTTGCGGGAGCGGCGCCGGGCCAGGATCTGCCGCGAGAGGGCGAGCCCGGCCTTCGTGTTCGTGTGGTATGGCCCGACCTGCGCCCGGGAGAGGTGCTCGAGCGGGACGGGGCGCGCCTCGTCGCCGAACAGGACGACGTCGATCGTGTCCTTCGGGTACTTCTGCAGGATCAGCTCGGTCAGGGCGAGGGCGACCTTCTTGGCCGGCGTGAACCGGTCCTCGCCGTAGAGGACCATGGAGTGGGAGATGTCGATGGCGATCGCCGTGGCGCACGCCGTCTGGTGCTCCACGTCGAAGACCTCGAGGTCTTCGGCGAGGAGGGCCAGCTCGTCCGGGTCGCGGCGGGCGGCGTTGGCGACGGACCGGAGGCCGTCGAGCCGCGACAGCTCGTCCCCGAACTCCCACGGCCGGGTCTCGGGGAGCGTCTCGGTCCCGGCGCCCGCCGGCGGGACGGAGTGGAGCCCCGGTCCGGACTTCCCGAGGGAGGAGAAGACCTCCTCCAGCGCCGAGCGGCGGATCCGGCGCTCGCCGGGGCCCGTCAGGACGAGGTTCCCCTCGCCGTCGCGCCCCACGAGCCCCTGCTTCAGGAGCTCCTCCCGGAAGGCCTCGAGGTCGATCGAGGCATCGATGAAGCCGCGGCGCTGCAGTTCCTTGAGCCAGGAGAGCGCCTCCTCCACGTCCCCTCCGGAGCGCGTCACGAGGTCGAGGAAGAGCTTCAGGAGCTCCTCGTAGGAGAGGAGCGCCCGGAGGAGGTCGAGCGGCAGCTCGCCGTAGCGATAGTCCATCCGTCCCGGATGTTACGTTCGACCTCCCGAAACGGACGGGCGCGACCCCCTTCGTTACACTGAGGCGCGCCGTGGCGCACGGAAGGAGCGAGCCGGACCGGGTGGAGGGTCGGGGGCCGACGGCAGACCGCGAGGGCGGGCCGCAGGTGGGTGAATCGGTCATCCGCGGCCTGAGGGCCGCCCGGACGGCCGGCTATCGCCTCCTCGACCCGATCGACCGGCTGGCGCGTCGCGTCGCGCGGAAGGGCGAGCTCCCCCCCCTCTCGCTCCGGCGCCACGCCGGGCCCGTGACGGCGTTCGAGAGCTCCACGCAGGCTCTCTTCGGCCTCCTCTCGTGGAAAGGCCTCCTGGGCGCCGGGACGAGGCTCGTCGATCTCGGCTGCGGCCCCGGGGCGGTGCCCCTCCGCCTTGAGCGCGAGGGCGTGGCCTTCCGTTCCTATGTCGGCGTCGACGTCCACGAGCCGTCGATCCGCTGGTGCCGGCGCCGCTTCGCGGGCCGCGAGGCATTCCGGTTCGAGCTGGCCGAGGTCCGGAGCCCGTACGGCCGGGCCGACGCGGCCGACCCCGGCGGCTACCGCTTTCCGCTCGCCGACGCCGCGGCCGACCTCGTCCTCGCCAAGTCCCTCTTCACGCACCTTCTGGAGGCCACCGCGCGCCGCTACCTCTCGGAGATCCGGCGCTGCCTCGCTCCGGCGGGGCGCGGCGTCCTGACGGCCTTCGTCTTCGACGGGGCGCGGGGCGACCCTCCGGAGTTCCCGCATCACGGCGGCGACCCCCGCGTCCGGTGGCGGCGCCGTCTTCACCCGCACGCGGCGGTGGCCTACGACCGGGGGCTCTTCGAGGAGATGCTGGCCGGAAGCGGCCTCGCGATCTCGGAGATGCTGCCGGGCTTCTGGCCGGGCCTGTCGCCCGGGCTCCGGGGCCAGGACACCTTCATCGTGCACGCGGCGACGGAGAGCCTGCGGTGAGGCGATCGGTTCCCGTGGCGGTCGGGGCCGCCGTCCTCCTGCTCCTCGCGGGGGCCGCCGCTCCCGCCGGCACGGCGCCGGCGGCGTGGATCGTCCTCGGGGCCGCCGCCGCCGGCGGCGCCCTCCTGGGCGCGCGGCGGCCGGACGACGCGGCCGTCGCGCTCGCTTTCTTCGCCCCGCTCTCTCCCGGCCTCTCGAGGCTCCTCGGAGAGGGAGTCCCTCTCCTCTTCGCCGTCGCGATTCCCGCCCTCGGCGCCGCGCTCGCCGTCCGGATCGGCCGCGGCGAGACGTCGCCCCTCCCGCGCCCTCTCCGGACGTGGGGGCTCGCCTTCCTCGCCGTGGCGGCGGCGTCCGCCGTCTCGTCGATCGTCCGCGGGGAGACGCTCTGGCGGCTTCTCCACGGCCGGACGGTCCCGCACTACGTCAACGCCCTCTGGGGGACCTCGGCCCAGCGGAGCCGCGACGCGGTCCTCCTCCTCCTCGGCGACGTCCTCCTGCTCGCCGCGCTCGACGCCTTCACGCGGACCGCGCGCGACGCGCCGAAGCGCGCCCGTCTTTTCGCCGCGGCCTCTCTCGGAGGGGCGCTGGCGCTCGGCTCGGTCCCGTTCGAGGGGCTCCTTCCCTCCGCCGGGTGGAACGCCTACTGGCGCGAGCTCGGCCGGCTCTCGGGCTCCTTCACCGACCCGAACGCGGCCGGCGTCGCGGTGGCCCTCCTGGTGCCCGTCGCGCTCGCCGCCTTCTTCGCGGACCGGGCGACCACGGGCGGCCGCGTGGAGGCCGGTCTCGCCCTCCTCCTGGTCCTCCCCGCCCTCGAGGCGTCGGGCTCCCGCTCGGGGTTCCTCCTTCTCGGCGTCGCCGCCGTCGCGGGAGGGGCGGGCCTCGTCCGGGCGCGGGTCCTTCCGCTCCGCGTCGCCGGTCTGGGACTGGCCGCGGCCCTCCTCGTGGCCGCCGCCGTCTGGCCGTTCCTGCCGAAGGGAGGCTCCGCGGCGGGCGGCGGCCTCGCGGCGCGTCTCGCGGCATCGGCGCGGACGGGCTCGGTCGCCTCCGCGCTCACCCACCGGACCGTCTTCTGGCGCGGCGCCTTTGACGTGATCGCCGAGGAGCCGCTCTCGGGCTGCGGCCTCGGCGGCTTCGTGTACGAGTTCCCGGTCCGGTTCGGCGCCCGGCACGGACGGGTCGGCTTCACCGACAACCCGACGAACGCCCTTCTCGACGTGGCGGCGGAGAGCGGCCTCCCGGCGCTGCTCCTCGCGCTGGCGGCCGTCATCCCGCTCCTGGTCCGGTCCTGGGACACCGCGCTCTCGCGGCATCCGGTCTCCCCGGGAGCGCGGGCCGCCGGGGCGGCGCTCCTGGGCCTCGCCGTCGCGTCGATGACCGGCGGGCACTTCCGCTTCGCGGAGGTGGGGGTCCTGGCCTCGCTGGTGGCGGCGATCCTCCTGGCGACGGGGGCGCCCGAGGGGACGCCCGATCCGGACCTCGCCGCGCCGAAGCGCGCGGGCCCGATCCTCGTCGCCGCCGGGCTCCTCGCGTCCCTTCTGGTGGTCCTGCCGACCCGGAGCGTCGACGCGGCCTTCCGGGCGGAGCCCTGGATGGGCCTCTATCGCCCGGAGCCCGGCGCGACGTCGGAGAGCTGCCGGTGGATGGGGTCGTCGGCCCTCCGGTGCGTGAGGCCGGGCGAGACGTCGCTCACGCTCCGCCTGGTGAACGCGCGCCCCGACGAGCTCCCCGTCGCCGTCAGCGTCGACGTGGACGGCGACCTCCGGCCGGGCGCCGTCGTCACGAAGGAGGAAGAGGTCGTGCTGACCCTCGGGGAGCTGCGGCCGGGGCAGCTCGTCCGGTTCTCCGCGCAGCCGACCTTCGTCCCCGGGGCCGGCCCCGGCGGGCGGGACGACCGGCGGCTCTCGCTCCAGGTGCTCCTGCCAAAGGGCTCGACGGTTCCCTGACCCGCCGCCCCGTTCTCGTGCCGGTCAGGGGCTCCAGTGGAAGCGCCGGATCGGGTAGGGACGGAAGCGGCCGTCGCGGGCGCGGAAGAAGACCAGCAGCTCGTGCGTCCCGGCGTCGCCGGGGCGCGGTGCGTAGCGCGCTTCGAAGCCGGCGCTCCGGCAGTCGCCCATTCGCGGGAGCGCCCGGGCGACGTCGTCGCGGGGAACCCGCCTCGAGGTGAGAGGCGTCCGCTCCTCGCCGTCGATCAGGATCGTCACCTCGAGGTCCTCGCCGGGGATGCGGGCCCACCCGGCGACGACCAGCTCGCCGCGGACCGCCGGCCCCGGCTCGGCGTCGTTGAGACCTCCCGCGAGCGACGGATCCTCCGGGCCGCGGAGCGGGGCGCCGGACGGGGCCGCCCCGGCCGCGGGAGAGCTCCACGGCAGCGGGAGGCCGCCGGGGGCGCCGGGCTCGGTCCTCGCCACCGCCCAGAGATCGGCGCCGAGACGCTCGTCGAGGCGCCCCTGGAAACGGAGCCGGCCGGACGCCGCGCCGCGCGACAGGAACTCGCGGAGGGCCCCCCGCTCGTCGGGGAGGAGCCAGGCCTCGCGGACGGTGACGTACGAGACCGGGATCGATTCGAAGAGGTCGAGGAGCTCGTCCGGAACCGGTCGGCGGCGCGTCAGCTCCTCGATCCGGAGGACCTCCGGCGTCGCGAAGCCGGAGACGGCGTTCACGAGCGGCTTCTGGTGGTCGGCGGCCCGGAGGACGTAGAGGTAGTTGCCGCGGGTGCCGCCGGAAGGGAGCTCCACGAGGCCCCCCGTCATCGGCAGCGTGGCGAGCCTTTCGGTGAGGGCGTCGGGGTCGGGCTCCCCGGCGAAGAGGTGGAGGGGCGCCTGGCGGAGCTCGAGGAGGAGGGCGGCCGCGAGGGCGACGTAGACGGCCGCGGCGGCCTTCGGGCGGCGCCGGCCGAGGGCGGCGGCGAGGGCGAGGGCTCCGAGCCCCGCGAGGACCGCGAGGCCGAGGTTCGCGACCATGGCCCAGCGCGCCGGGACCCGGATGCTCCGGAAGAGCGGGACGTACGCGAAGAGGAGCCGGTGGAACGGGAAGTTCATCCCGAGCGAGCCGAGGAAGCCGGTGACCGCGAGGACGGCGCCGGGGAGGAACGCGTCGTCCCGCGGGCGGGAGAGGGCCGCGGCCGCGAGGAGGGGGACGAGGAGCCCGGGGAAGAGGCAGAGCTCGTCGGCCACGTTGTCCCGGCCGAGGCCGCGCCAGACGGGGCTCCGCCAGTCGGCCGTCAGCCAGTGGGCGGGCCGGGCCGAGTAGGCGGCCGCGTTCGACTCCGCCCGCACGAGCCCCTCCTCGCGGGCGAGGCGCAGGTACGGCAGGAAGAAGGGGAGGAGCGCGAGGCCCGCGACGGCGAGCGCCGCGGCGCCGCGCCTAGAGAGCTCGCGTCGCGCCAGGGTGCCGTGCCGCCCGGCGACGAGGAGGAGCGTCGCGCCGAGCGGGATGAGGGAGAGGACGAACCAGTGAATGACCGACACGCCGTTCAGGAAGAAGGCCGCGCCGAACCACGCCGCCCGCCGGCGGGTCGGCTCGCGGGCGAAGAGGACGGCCGCCTCGAAGAGGAGGGCCATGAACCCGGCGAAGAGGTACGTCAGGTGCGACAGCTGGTGGAAGCGGTACGCGGCGAACCCGAAGGCGATGCCCGCCACCCAGGCGGCCCCCGCCGAGCCGGTCAGCGTGCGGGCGAGGCGGTACGCGCCGAAGCCCGAGAGCGCGAACCCGAGGAGCGTGGCGAGGCCGTGCGCCGCGAGCGGCCGCGCCCCGAGCGCGAAGGCGGGGAAGACGAGGGCGGCGATCCCCCAGAAGTTCTCGCTGTAGGCGAGCGTGTCGCGGTGGGGAAAGAAGAGCGGTGCGTCGAAGAGGTGGAGCGGGCTGGTGAAGGTCTGGTGATAGTCCCACCAGAGGATCCACGAGTTCAGGTACGGGTCGCCCGGGTCGGAGCAGGCGCTTCCGAGGCGGGCGGCCCAGGGCCACGTCATCGCCACGGTCAGGAGGGCGAAGGCGAGGAAGACGAGGGCTCCCTCGGCCGCGCGGCGCCGGAGCGGGGCGGCCGCCGGCGCCGCCGTCACGGCGTCCACGTGATCCGGGCCGGCGGGTAGACGCGGAACCGCCCGTCGCGGCTCAGGAAGACCGCCGTGACCTCGTGCTTCCCTTCGTCCTCGGTCGTCGGGTCGAAGCGGGCTTCGAAGCCGGCGCTCCGGCAGTCCGCCATCCGCGGCAGGGCGGCGCAGACGTCGGGCCGGTCGTAGCGCCGGACCGGGACGCCGGGGCGCTCCTCGCCGTCGATCAGGATCCGCACCTCGAGGTCCTCCCCCGGGATCCGCGCCCAGCCTCGGACCACGAGCGGCCCGCGGATGGCCCCGCCGTCCGGCAGGTCGTCGAGGCCGCCGGCGAGGAGGGGGTCGATCCGCCGCCCGTCCACGATCTTCGCGAGCGGCACGCCGGGCGTCCGGGGGCGCCACGGCGGGGGCTCGAGGGAGACGGCGGAGGGCTCCGTCTTCGAGACGGCCCAGAGGTCCGCAGCCGTCTCCCTGTCGAACCGGCCCACGTACCGGAGGCGCCCGCTGGCGGCGCCGCGGCCGAGGAAGTCCCGGAGGGCCGCTCGCTGGGGCTGCGTGAGCCAGGCCTCGCGGACCGTCACGTACGAGGCGGGGATCGACTCGAGGAGGTCGAGGAGCTCCTCCGGGATCGGCTGCATCGCCGTCAGCTCCTCGAGCTTCTGGACGATCGGGATGTTGAAGCCCGAGACCCCGTTGACGAGCGGCTTCGCGTGGTCGGCCGCCCGGAGGACGTACTCGTAGTTCCCGTGCTGGTCGGCGCTCGACGGCAGCTCCACGATCCCGCCCTTCATCGGCAGCGTGGCGAGCTTCCGCGTGAGGGGGTCGGGGTCCGCCGTGCCGCGGAAGAGCTCGAGCGGCGCGACGCGCTGCTCGAAGAGGAGAAGAACCCCGACACCCGCGAAGACGGTAGCCGCGGCCCGGGGGGACCCGCCGCGCCGCCGCTGCCACGCCGCCGCGAGGGCGAGCGCTCCGGCCCCGGCGAGGACGGCGAGACCGAGGTCGGCCACCATCGCCCAGCGCGCCGGTACGCGGATGCTCCGGAAGACCGGGACGAGCTCGTAGAGCGCCCGGTGGAACCAGAACCGGAGACCGAAGGAGCCGGCCACCCCGAGGACGAGCCAGGTCAGCCCGAAGACGACCGCCTCGGGACGGCGGGGGCCCCGAAGGCTCGCGAGGAGATTCGGGCTCCGCACCCAGGTGAAGGCGCGCGGCCAGGCGAGGCACCAGCGAAGGAGGAGCAGCAGCGCGAGGAGCGCCATCGCCCGGCCAGGGTCGGAGGCGCGGAAGACCTCTTTCCCGAAGAGCGAGAGCCGGACCGGCGAGACGTTGGCCGCGAAGACGGCGATCGTCCCGGCCATGAGGGCGAGGAGGTCGAGCGCGAGGAGGAGCCGTCCCGGCGGGGGCCGGGGCGCCCCGGCCGAGGCCGCGGCGGGCGAGGGCGCCTCGGCGGGCCGCAGGAGAAGGAGCGCCGCCACCGCGAGGAGCGGCATCACAAGGCCGGGGAAGAGGGAGAGCTCACCGGGGGGCGGAGCCTCTCCGAGGGGGCTCCAGAGCCGGTTTCGCGGGTCGACGGTGAGCCAGTGGTGGGGCCGGGCCGAGCCGGCCAGCGTCTCTTCGGCTCCGCGCTCCATGCCGTAGAGCTTCGAGACTTTCCGGTACGGGAGGAGGAACGGCAGGAGGACGAGCCCCGCGAGGCCGACGGCGACGGCGGCCCGGCGCCAGACGTCGAGCCGCCGCTCGAGGCCGCCCCGGAC
>DAOMFB010000025.1:0-16531 GCA_035429585.1 Thermoanaerobaculia bacterium | reverse complement strand
GACGATGCGGGACGGCGGCGGGCGGCTCCTCCGCTCCTGGAAGGACGGCACGGGCCGGATCCCGGCCTTCCTCGAGGACGAGGCGTACCTCGCCAACGCGCTCCTCGACCTCGCGGAGAACGTCCCCGCTTCCGAGTCTTCGGGCTGGCTCGAGGAGGCCGGGAGGGTCGTCGCCGGCCTCCGGCGCCGCTTCCGGCGGCCGGACGGGCCGGGCTTCACCCTCTCGGGCGAGGGGCACGAGAAGCTCCTCGCGGCGAGCCGCGACCTCTTCGACAAGGCGACGCCGTCGGCGTCCGGCTCCGCCGCCCTCGCCCTCGCGCGCCTCGCGCGGAAGACGGGCGACGGGGCCCTCGCGCGGGAGGCGCGGGAGGCCGTCGAGGAGGTCTCGTGGCTGATGGTCCGCTCCCCGCACGGGACCGAATCGTGGTTCCTCGCGCTGGAGGAGCTGCTCGCGTTCGAGAGGGAGAGGGGCGAAGCCCGGCCGGCCGACGACGTGCTCGGCGCCGCCCGCGCGGCGGCGGGTCACGCGATCCTTCCCGCGCCGCCGGGAAACGTCGTCTGCGAGGACGGCGTCTGCGGGCCGGCCCCCGCGTCGCCGGTCAGGAACCGCGACGAAGAAGGGTGACCCCGGCCGTCAGCGGACCCGGGTCCAGACGACCTTCCTGACCTCGAAGACGTTCCGGGCGAAGCGCCCTTCCCGGTGCCATGGCAGGAGCTCCACGTGGAGCTTCCACACCTGGTCGCGCGGGAAGGCGGCGGAAAGCTCGTCGCGGCGCAGCCGGAGGTCGAGGGCGTAGACGCGTCGCCCCGTCGCCGGGTCGACGTCGTTGAGAAGGAAGAAGGCCCCGTAGCCCACCTCGACCCAGGGGCCGGAGACGAGAACGAGGGCGTCCGGGCCCACGTCCTCGGCTCCCGGCCGCCGAAGGGCCTCGAGCGTCTGGCCGCCGTACGCCCTCGAGTTGAGCTCCATCAGCTCCGGCAGGCGGCGGCCGAGCGGGAAGTAGAGCGACAGTCCGGCGAACGCGAGGAGGAGGGCGGCTCCGAGAGCGGCCGGAGCGCGCAGCCGGTCGAGGCGCTCCCGGAGGAGCGCACCGCCGGCGAGGAGGCCGCGGGCGACGAGGAGGGCCAGGGGCCCGAGGGATTCGAACGCGTACCTCGGGCCGGAGTGGAGCAGGTCGTAGGACCAATAGGCGCTGTACGCGAGGACGTTCGCGAGGGCGCAGGCGACGAGAAGCCCGTCGCCGGTCCGCCGGTTTCCTCGCGGGAGAAGGAAGAGGAGCGGCAGGAGGTCCGGCCAGGGTTCGGCCCACGGGTCGCGGTTCAGGTCGGCGAGATAGCGGGGAAGGTGCTCGACGAGGAGGGCGACGGGCGAGCGGTACTCGTGGAACGACGTGCCCGTCAGGTGTTCCGTCGGATCGTGGACGGCGTAGCCGGTGAGAAGAGGGCTCCCCCAGACGGCGGCATTGAAGGCCGCGAAGAGGGCGAGGGGCAGGGCGGCTCCGGCAAGAAGGAGAGCCGCCCGCCGGAGCGCCGCCCGCGGCGCGGTCCGCCAGAGGAGCCAGACGCCGGCAGGGACGAGGACGGCCGCCGCCGTGACGGGCCGGATCGTGGCCGCGAAGCCGGCCAGGAATCCCGCGAGGAGGAGCGGCACGGCGCGATCGGACGTCCGGCCCCGGACGATCGCGTCGAGAGTCCAGATCGTGACGCAGAGCGTCGACGGGTGAGAGAGGTAGGTCCCTCCGTAGAGGAGCGCGAACGGCGAGACGGAGAGGAGCAGGGCCGCGAGGAGTCCCGTCGGGGCGTCGTAGAGGGCCCGCCCGAGGCGGTAGACGCCGAGCACGGCGAGTCCGAGCAGGAGGGGGTTGACGAGCCAGGGGCTGCCGAGGAGATAGCCGGCGGAGAGGAGGAGCGGAAAGCCGGGCGGGTACTTGCCCGCCCAGCGGCTCTCCGTGAGGACGATGTTCCCGACGGAGAAAGCCTCCGGAACGGGCGGCGGGGGCAGGAACAGGTGGCCGCTCGCGAAGACCCGGGCCTGGAAGGCGTAGGAGACGGCGTCGCTGATGTGCGGGATTCCCTCGAAGACGTGCCTGGAGATCCATGCGGATAGCGACGCGGCGAAGACCGCGAGAACCGCCGCGGCAACCCCGGCCCGGATCCGCGGAGCGCCCGGCGTCCGGGGTCTCGTCGCCCGGCTCACCGGACGCGCGTCCAGAGCACGCGGCGGATCTCGTAGGTGGGCCGGGCGAAGCGCTTCTCCGACGGCCACGAGGCGATCTCGACGTAGAGCTTCCAGATCTCGTCGCGGGGGTAGGCGGCCGCGAGGTCGTCGCGGCGGAGCCGGTAGTCGATGGCCCAGACGCGACGGCCCTTCGCCGGTTCGACCTCGTTGAGGAGCCCGAAGCCCGCGTAGAGGGCCTCGACCCACGTTCCCGAGACGAGGATCAGGGCGTCCGGGCCGACCTTCTCGCCCCCCGACCGGCGGAGCGGCTCCAGCGTCTGGCCTCCGTACGCCCTCGAGTTGGTCTCCATCAGCTCCGGCAGGCGCCGGCCGAGAGGGAACCCGACGAGGGGTCCGGCGACGCCGGCGAGAACGGCGACCCGGAGAGCGACCGGCGTCCGGAGCCGCGCGAATCCGTCGCGGAGGATCGCGGCCCCCGCGAGGAGTCCGCGCGCGACGAGGAGGGCGATCGGCCCCATTGCCTCGAAGGCGTAGCGGGGCCCCGAGAGGATCAGGTCGTAGTGGTGGTAGAAGCTGTGCGCCACGACCGTCGCCGCCGCCGTCGCGAGGAGGATCCCGTCCCCGGCCCGCCGGCTCCTTCGGGGGAGCAGGAAGAGGAGCGGGAGGAGATCGGGCCAGGGCTCGGCCCAGGGATCGCGATTCAGGTCGGCGAGGTAGCTCGGGAGGTGTTCGGCGAGGAGGGCGATCGGCGAGCGGTAGACCCCCTCCGTTCCCGTGAGGCGCTCCGTGGAGCTCCCGAACGTGTAGCCGGTCTGGAACGGGCTCCCCCAGACGGCGGCGTTGAAGCCGGCGTGAAGGAGGAGGGGAAGGGCCGCGCCCGCGAGAAGGAGGCCAGAGCGGCGGAGCGCCTCGCGCGGAGCGGTCCGCGCGAGGAACCAGAAGCCCGCGGGAAGGAACAGGGCCGCGGCCGCATAGGGCCGGACCGCGGCCGCGAAGCCGGCCAGGAGGCCTGCGAGGAGGAGGGGCCGCATCGCGCCCGTCTTCTTCCCGCGGACGAGGGCCTCGAGGCCCCAGACGAAGGTGCAGAGGGCGGGGACGTGCGAGAAGAAGCTGGCCCCGTAGAGGAGCGCGAAGGGCGAGATCGACAGGAGGAGCGCCCCGAGGAGGCCCGTCGGCTCGTCGTAGAGGGTCCGGCCGAGCCGGAAGACGCCGAGCACGGCCAGTCCGAGCAGGAGGGGGTTCACCAGCCACGGGACGCCGAAGAGGTAGCCGACCGAGAGAAGAGCCGGAAAGCCGGGCGGATACTTGCCCGCCCGGAAGCTCTCCGTCAGGACGACGTTCCCCATCGCGAAGGCCTCGGGAACGGCGGGTGGCGGGGCGGAGAGCCGGCCGCTCGCGAAGACCTTCCCCTGGAACGCGTACGAGGTCCCGTCCGTGAAATGCGGGATCCCTTCGAAGACGTGAAGGGAGATCCAGGCGGACAGGACCGTCGCGAAGAGGGCGAGCGCGCCCGCCGCCGCGACCCCGGCTCGGATCCGCGGAGCGCCCGGCGGCCGGGGTCTCGGCGCCCGGCTCACCGGACGCGCGTCCAGAGCACGCGGCGGATCTCGTAGGTGGGCTGGGCGAACCGCTTCTCCGACGGCCACGAGGCGATGTCGACGTAGAGCTTCCAGATCTCGTCGCGGGGGTAGGCGGCGGCCAGCTCGTCTCGCTTGAGCCGGTAGTCGATGGCGTAGACGCGGCGGCCCTTTGCCGGGTCGACGTCGTTCAGGAGGGCGAAACCTGCGTACGTGGCCTCGACCCATGTTCCCGAGATGAGGATCAGGGCATCCGGGCCGACCTTCTCGCCCCCCGACCGGCGGAGGGGCTCGAGCGTCTGGCCTCCGTAGGCCCGCGAATTGACCTCCAGCAGCTCCGGCAGGCGGCGCCCGAGAGGGAACCAGACGAGCACGGCAGCGAGGGCGCCGAAGAGAAGCGTCCGGGCGCCGTCCGGAACACGAAGAGCCGAGAGGCGTTCCTTGAGGAGCCCCGCGCCGGAGATCAGCCCGCGCGCGAGAAGGAGAGCCAAGGGGCCGAGCGCTTCGACGGCGTACCGGGGCCCGGCATGGAGCTCGTCGAGAAATTGGAAGACGCTGTGAGCGAGGACGAGGGCCAGGGAGCAGGAAAGGAGAAGGCCGTCTCCCTCGCGCCGTCTCGTTCGCGGGAGGAGGAAGAGGAGCGGAAGGAGGTCGGGCCACGGCTCGGCCCAGGGATCGCGATTCAGGCCGACGAGATACCGGGGAAGGTGATCGGGGAGGAACCTGAGCCCGAACATGTCCCACGAGCCCGACAGCCGCAGGGACGGATAGGCGACCGAATAGCCCGTCCGGAGGGGGTGACCCCAGACCTCCGCGTTGAATCCCGCGAGAAGGAGAAGGGGCAGGGCGGCTCCGGCGGTCACGAGGGCCGCGCGGCGAAAGGCCACACGCGGGGCGGTCCGCCAGATCAGCCAGACGCCGGCCGGAAGAAGAAGGGCAGCCGCCGTATAGGGCCGGACCGCGGGCGCCATCCCGGCGAGAAAGCCTGCGAGGAGGAGCGGCCCGGTCCGGTCGGTCTTGCGGCCCCGGGCCAACGCCGCAAGTGCCCAGGTCGTGACGCAGAGGGCGGGAACGTGTGAGAGAAATGTCCCGCCGAAGACGAGCGCGAAGGGAGAGATGGCGAGCAGCAGGGCCCCCAGGAGCCCGGTCCGGTCGTCGTAGAGCGCCCGGCCGAGGCTGAAGACTCCGAAGACGGCGAGCCCGAGCAGGACGGGACAGACGAGCCAGGGGGCGTCGACCAGATAGCCGAGGGACAGGATGGCCGGCCAGCCGGGCGTGTGCTGGCTGGCCCAGCGGCTCTCCGTGAGGACGACGTTTCCGACGGCGAAGGCCTCGGGGACGGCCGGCGGAGGGAGGAAGAGCCGGCCGCTCGCGAAGATCCGGGCCTGGAACGCATAGGAGACGGCGTCGGTGACGTGCGGGATCTTCTCGAAGACGTGAAGGCAGATCCATGCGGACAGGACCGTCGCGAAGAGCGCGAGGGCCGCTGCCGCGAGCCAGGCCGGCGGCCGCCGGACGTCGCCGCGGGGCGGCTTCGGAGGCTGGCGGACCTTTGGCATCGCGGGAAAATACACTGAGCGGGCGGGTCGCCTCACGGAAGCCGCCGCCACTCGATCCGCCGCAGGTCCCAGCAGTTGTCGGTGAAGGCCTCGTCGGGGATCGGCTCGAACTCGGCGGTGACCGTCCAGGTCTCGGCGCGCGGGTAGGCGGCGCGAAGCGCCTCCCGGAGCCCCGGCCTGTCCAGGGCGTAGACGCAGGGGGCCTTCGCCGGCTCGGCGCCGTTCAGGAGGAAGAACGACATGTAGTTGAAGGGCGAGACGTCCCCGCCGAACCGTGGCTCCGTTCCCGAGACGAGGACGAGGGCGTCGGGCCCGACGCCCGCGGCCGCCGCCCGGCGGAGCGGCTCGGCGGACTGCCCGTGGTAGGCGTGGGAAAGGCGCTTCGCGAAGAACGGCAGCCGGATGCCGAGCGGCGGGATCGCGAGGAGGACGACGGCCGCGGCCACGGCGACGGGGGCGAACCGTTCCGCCTTCCGCCGCTCCAGCCAGCGACGCGCGAAGCCGCCGAGCTCGACGAAGGCGCGGGCGACGAGGAGCGAGAGGACGGCCAGGGCCTCGAAGGCGTAGCGCGGACCGGAGAAGTTGACCGGGTAGTAGCGGTATCCGCTGAAACCGACGACGAGCGACAGGGCACAGGCGGCGAGTCCGGCGTCCCGCGATCGTCCGGGAGCGGGCCGGAGGAGGAGGACGAGCGGGAGGAGGTCTCCGAACGGAAAGCCCCAGATCGTCGCGTTGAGGTCGTGGAGGAACCAGGGGAAGTGGGCCGTGAAGAGCCTCGAGAGCGAGAAGTCGTAGGTGAACGACAGGGTCGGGTCCCAGACGAGATACGCCATCCGGAGCGGGTTCCCCGAGAGGAGGGCGTTGTACGCGAGGAGGAACGCCAGCGGGGGCGCGGCCCCGGCGGCGAGGAGCGCCGCCGACCGGACGAGGTCCCGCCGGCGGAGGAAGAGGGTCCCGAGGAGCGCCGGCAACAGGAAGAAGCCGGCGGCCTGCGGGCGGACGAGGAAGGCGAAGCCCGCGAGGAAGCCGGCCGCGGCCAGGGGGAGCGCCCGTCCCCCGGGGACGCCCTCGGCGAGGAACACGAGGCACCACGTCATCGCGCAGAGTGCCGCGACGTGCCCCATGAAGCCGGCCCCCATCAGGAGGGCGAAGGGCGAGACCGAGAGGAGAAAGGCCCCGACGAGGCCGATCCGGGCGTCGAAGAGCCGCTCTCCCAGCCGGAAGGTCCCGAGGACCGAGAGCCCGAGCAGGAGGGGGTTCACGAGCCACGGCGCGCCCGCGAGCCAGCCCGCGGCGAGAAGGAGCGGGTACCCCGGCGGGTAGATCCCGCACCACCGCGAGCCGCGGAGCAGGACGTTCGGCACCTCGAACGCCCCGGGGACCGGCGGCGGGTCGAGCCAGAGCCGCCCGGCCGCGAAGATCTTCCCCTGGAAGGCGTAGGAGACGCCGTCCGCGACGTGGGGAATTCCGTCGAAAACGCGCCAGCAGAGAAAGGCGCTGACGGTCGCCGCGAGAAACGCGAGGCCGGCCGCCATGGCGGCGGCCCGGGGCGGGACGCGTGGAGAGGGCTGCTGCGGCGCCGTCGGCGGGCGTGTCCGTCCCACCGCGTGAGGATACGTCCCGCCGGAGGGTCTAGTGGCCGCCGACCTTCTTCTTCACGTAGCGCACGCCCGCGCCGAGGACCGGGATGTGCTCGTAGAGGAAGGCGCCCATGTCGAAGTAGTCGCGGTGGTAGACCGCCCGGCCGTTCTCGAACCGGATGTGGGAGGCGCCGGGGAGGACGACCTCCTTCCCCCCGTCGACCGCCTTGTGGCGCATGTGCATGACCCACGTCACGACCTTCTCGTTCCCCTCCCCGACCTCGCTCTCGAAGTCGAACCGGATGGAGATGAGGTTCTCGTAGAGACGTGCGTAGTACGCGCGGATGCCGTCGACGCCGCGGATCTCGCCGACGGGGTCCCGAAAGAGCGCGTCCTTCGCGTAGAAGTCGTCCACGCGGGACATCGTCTCCCGGGTCGTCCCGTTGAAGAAGTCCTGGATGGAAGGGTTCTTTCCCGGCACGTCGGCCTCCTCGGCCCCGGCGGGCGCGGCGAGAAGAAGAAGGGCGAGCAGAAGGGGCGGCCGGCGCACGGAGGGCTCCTTTCGGGTCCTACTACGAGGCGGAGAGCGCGGGGGATGGGGCCGGAGCGTCAGCGCCGGTAGGCGTCGGGCCGGCGGTCGGCGAGGGCGCTGAACCGGGCGCGGGAGGCGGCGACCTCCGCCGGGTCGACGTCCACGATCAGAACGGTCTCAATCTCGGCGGCGGAGGCGAGCGTCTCGCCCCAAGGGGAGACGGCGGCCGAGTCGCCCGCGTGGTGGGCGCCGCCGCCGTCCCCGACGCGGTTGACGCCGAGGACGTAGGCGAGGTTCTCCACGGCGCGGGCCCGGAGGAGCGTCTGCCAGTGGGCGCGCCGCCGGTCGGGCCAGTTCGCGATGACGGCGTAAACGTCCGTCTCGGACGCCGCGAGGCGGAACGGCTCGGGGAACCGGAGGTCGTAGCAGACGAGGGGCGTCAGCCGCGCCCCGGCCACCTCCCACGTCACGACGCGGGAGCCGCCCCCGAAGACCTTCTCCTCACCGGCATAGGAGAAGGGGTGGATCTTGTGGTAGCGCTTCACCTCCCCCTCGGACGAGACGAGGAGGGCGCTGTTGAGGGGGAGCGGCGTCCCCGTCTCGGCCACCCCGGCGAGGAGGTGCATCCCGAGGCCGCGCGCCATGCCGAGGAGCCATCGCTCGGTCGGCCCCCCGGGGGCCTGCGCCGTCTTCTCCGCGTTCATCGAGAAGCCCGTCGCGAACATCTCCGGGAGAATCGCGAGATCGGCCCCGGCGTCGGCCGCCCGCTTCAGGTGCCCCGCCGCGATGGCGTGGTTCGCGGGCCAGTCCTCCCACGCGAGGTCCATCTGGACGAGGGCGGCGCGCATCGCCCGATTATGGATTCGTTTCGGGAAAGGGGTTTCCGGGTGCTAGCCTTCCCGCCCTCATGGCGGCGACGCTCTACCGGAAGGTCTTCGACCTCCACACGGTCCGGCGGCTTCCGACGGGGCAGACGCAGCTCTTCATCGGGCTCCACCTCGTCCACGAGGTGACGAGCCCGCAGGCCTTCGACATGATCCGCGCCCGCGGCGGGCGCGTTCCCTTCCCGGGCCGGACCGTCGCGACGGTGGACCACATCGTCCCGACGGACGGGTCGCCGCGGCCCTTCGCGGATTCGATGGCCGAGGAGATGCTCCGGGCCCTCGAGCGGAACTGCCGCGACTTCGGGATCCGGTTCTTCGAGCTCGGCTCGGACGGGCAGGGGATCGTCCACGTCATCGGGCCGGAGCTCGGCCTGACGCAGCCGGGGATGACGATCGCCTGCGGCGACAGCCACACCTCGACCCACGGGGCCTTCGGGGCGCTCGCCTTCGGGATCGGGACGTCGCAGGTGCGGGACGTCCTCGCCTCGCAGACGCTGGCCGTCGAGCCGCTGAAGGTCCGCCGGATCGAGGTCGACGGCGCGCTCGGGCGGGGCGTCTCGGCGAAGGACGCGGTCCTCGCGATCCTCGGCCGCCTCGGGGTCAAGGCGGGGGCGGGCTTCGCGTACGAGTACGGCGGCGCCGCCGTCGAGGCGATGTCGATGGACGAGCGGATGACGCTCTGCAACATGTCGATCGAGGGGGGCGCCCGGGCGGGCTACGTGAACCCCGACGCGACGACGTTCGCCGACCTGAAGGGCCGCCCCTTCGCCCCGCAGGGAGAGGCGTGGGACCGCGCCGTCCGGTGGTGGTCGTCCCTCGCCTCCGATCCGGGCGCGGCGTACGACGACACGTTCCGGATGGACGGCTCCGCCCTCGAGCCCATGGTCACGTGGGGGATCAACCCGGGGCAGGTGGCGCCGGTCACGGGGCGCGTGCCGCGGCCCGAGGAGCTGTCGGCCGACGCGCGCGCGCCGCTGGCCGAGGCGCTCGAGTACATGGGGCTCGAGGCGGGGCGCCCCGTGGCCGGGATCCCGGTGAACGTCGCCTTCATCGGCTCCTGCACGAACGGGCGGCTCTCGGACCTGCGCGAGGCGGCCCGCGTGGCGACGGGGCGCCGCGTGGCCAGGGGGGTCCGCGCGCTCGTCGTGCCCGGGTCGAACGCCGTCCGGAAGGCGGCCGAGGCCGAAGGGCTCCACGAGATCTTCCGTGAGGCCGGGTTCGAGTGGCGCGACGCGGGGTGCTCCATGTGCCTCGCCATGAACCCCGACCGGCTCGTCGGCCGGGAGACGTGCGCCTCCTCCTCGAACCGGAACTTCAAGGGGCGGCAGGGGAGCCCGACGGGCCGGACGCTCCTGATGAGCCCGGCCATGGTCGCGGCGGCGGCGATCGCGGGAGAGGTGGCCGACGTGAGGACGATGCTCCGATGAGCGCGATCCGGACGATCGAGGGGCGGGGGCTCCCCCTGCCCGGCGACGACGTCGACACGGACCGGATCGTCCCGGCCCGCTTCCTCGTCGCGGTCACCTTCGAGGGGCTCGAGAAGCACGTCTTCGAGGACGACCGGGCCGCACGGAAGGGGTCGGCCTCGCCGCACCCCTTCGACGAGCCGGCCTTCTCCGGGGCGGCCATCCTTCTCGTGAACAGGAACTTCGGCTGCGGCTCCTCGCGGGAGCACGCCCCTCAGGCGATCCGGCGATGGGGGATCCGGGCCGTCGTCGGGGAGTCGTTCTCGGAGATCTTCCTCGGAAACTCGGTGGCGATCGGCCTTCCCTGCGTGACCGTCGAGCACGAGGCCGCGCGCGCGCTCCAGGACGCCGTCCTCAGGGAGCCGAGGCTCCCCGTCGCGCTCGATCTCGCCGGCCGGACCGTCCGCGCCGGGGCGCTCTCGTTCCCGATCGCCCTTCCCGACGCCGTCCGGGAGGCGTTCCTCTCCGGGACCTGGGACGCGACGGGGCTCCTCCTCGAGCGTTTCGAGGAGGTCGAAGCCGTGGCGAAAAAGCTGCCGTACGTGTCAGGGTTCTGACGCGGCGCGTCCGGGCGCTTGACACGGACCCCCGAAATCCGTAGGGTTCGCCCTCAACATGCAGGGCAGAGGAGTAACCCCCGCTCTTTCCCGGACGGCCCGTAGCGGCCGATCGCTGGACGGGGTCCTCCTGCTGAGCGTTATTGAGGTCGTCGACCTCCTCGTCCTTAGCGGCGGGGTGCGGGCGACCTAGACGAACAAAGTTTAGGAACAAGAAGCCCCGCACCTCGCCGAGGTCGCGGGGCTTTTCGTTTCTGGCCCCGCGCACCCCGACGAGGCCTCCGGGGACAGGTGCAGCGGAGGTCGAAACGGTGTTCAGCGACGCGATGAAAAAGGGTCCCGCACGCGCCCCGGCGCGGGCAATGCTGCGGGCGACCGGCCTGACCGGGGCGGACATCGACCGTCCGCTCGTGGCGGTCGCCAACACCTGGACCGAGGTCACCCCGTGCAACTTCCACCTCCGCCGCCTCGCTGCGAAGGTGAAGGAGGGGATCCGCGCGGCGGGCGGCACCCCGATCGAGTGCAACACGATCGCGATCTCCGACGGGATCTCGATGGGGACCGACGGGATGCGCGCCTCGCTCGTCTCGCGCGAGGTGATCGCCGACTCGATCGAGCTCTTCGTCGCCGGCCATTCCTTCGACGCGGTCGTGGCCATCTCGGGCTGCGACAAGACGATCCCGGGCACCGTCATGGCGCTCGCGCGGCTCGACCTGCCGGCCGTGGCCCTCTACGGCGGCTCGATCCAGCCGGGGAACTACCACGGCGCCGACATCACCATCCAGGACGTCTTCGAGGCGGTGGGGGCCTTCTCGGCCGGGAAGATGAGCGAGGGGGAGCTGAAGGCCATCGAGGAGCGGGCCTGCCCCGGGGCCGGGTCGTGCGGCGGGCAGTTCACGGCGAACACGATGGCGGGCGCCCTCGCCTTCCTCGGGATCTCCCCGATGGGGGCGAACGACGTCCCCGCCACCGATCCGCGGAAGGACGACGTGGCCTTCGCCTGCGGCCAGCGGGTGATGGGGCTCCTGAAGGAAAGGCTGACGCCCCGGAAGGTCCTGACCCGTGCCGCCTTCGAGAACGCGATCGCCTCCGTGGCGGCGACGGGCGGCTCGACGAACGCGGTCCTCCACCTCCTCGCCATCGCGCGGGAGGCGGGCGTTCCCCTGTCCCTCGACGACTTCGACGCCATCTCGAGCCGGACGCCGGTCCTCGCCGACCTGAAGCCGGGCGGCCGGTTCACGGCCGTGGACATGGAGCGGGCCGGGGGCGCCCGGCTGGTCGCGAAGCGCCTGGCCGACGCGGGGCTCCTCACGGACGAGATGACCGTCACCGGTCGGACGCTCTTCGCGGAGGCCTCCGCCGCCGTCGAGACCCCGGGGCAGGAGGTCATCCGCCCCGTCAGCCGGCCGATCAAGGCGACGGGGGGCCTCGCCATCCTCCGGGGCTCGCTCGCGCCGGACGGCTGCGTGGCGAAGCTGGTGGGACACGAGCGGAAGAAGCACACCGGCCCGGCGCGCGTCTTCGACGGCGAGGCCGCGGCCTTCGAGGCGGTGCAGGCGCGGAAGATCCGGGAGGGCGACGTCGTCGTCATCCGGTACGAGGGGCCGAAGGGGGCGCCCGGCATGCCCGAGATGCTCGGGGTGACCGCGGCGCTGGTGGGGCAGGGGCTGGGCGGCTCGGTGGCCCTCCTCACGGACGGCCGCTTCAGCGGCGCCACGTACGGGCTGATGGTGGGCCACGTCGCCCCGGAGGCCGCCGCCGGCGGCCCGATCGCGCTCGTCGAAGAAGGGGACGCCATCACGATCGACATCGAAGCGCGGCGGCTCGACGTGGCCGCGCCGCTCGAGGTTCGCCGCGCGGCCCTGAAGCCTCGCGCTCCCCGTGCCACCTCGGGAGTCCTCGCAAAGTACGCCCGGCTGGTCTCGTCCGCCTCGGACGGGGCGGTGACCGGCCTGACCGTGGAAGGAGCCCGCGCATGAGCTCAGCGATCCGGACCGACGCCTCTCCCCGGCCGAAAGCCCGCGCCGCCCGTCTCTTCGTCGAGGAGCTGGTCCGGCAGGGCGTGACCCACATCTTCGGCCACCCGGGGGGCGCGGCCCTCCCGCTCTACGACGCGCTCTACGACACGCCGGAGATCGCGCACCTCCTGATGCGGCACGAGCAGTGCGGCGCCCACGCGGCCGAAGGGTACGCGCGCGCGACGGGGCGCCCGGGCGTCTGCCTCGCGACCTCCGGGCCCGGCGCCACGAACCTGATCACCGGCCTCGCCGACGCCATGATGGACTCGACGCCCGTCGTGGCCCTCACGGCGCAGGTCCCGACGCACCTGATCGGGCGCGACGGGTTCCAGGAAGCCGACATCTTCGGCCTGACGCAGCCCGTCACGAAGCACAACTGGCTCGTCCGCGACCCCGACGACCTCGTGCCGAACGTCCGGGAGGCCTTCCGGGTGGCCGTGGCCGGGCGGCCCGGCCCCGTCCTCGTCGACATCCCGCGCGACTTCCTCCAGGCCGAGATCGAGACGCCGGACGAGCCGGCCGAGCCGGCGCACCGGGCGCGCCGCGCCGAGGCGTCCGCCCTGCGGCACGCCGCGCTCGCCATCTCGAACGCGCGCCGCCCGATCCTCTACGTCGGCGGGGGCGTCATCTCCTCCGGCGCCTCGGAGGAGCTCCGGAAACTGGCGAAGAAGGCCCGGATCCCCGTCACGACGACGCTGATGGGGAAGGGCGCCTACCCCGAGTCCGACCCGCAGTCGCTCGGGATGCTCGGCATGCACGGCACGGCCTACGCGAACTGGGCCCTGCACGAGAGCGACCTGATCATCGGCGTCGGCGTCCGGTTCGACGACCGGGTCACGCTGAAGCTCGCCACGTGGGCGCCGCACGCCCGCGTCGTCCACATCGACGTCGACGAGGCGGAGATCGGGAAGAACCGGAAGGCGGACTACCCGCTCGCGGGCGACGCCCGGACCGTCCTCCACCAGCTCATGCCCCTCGTCGGCGCCCCCGACACGACGGCGTGGTGGGCGCGCATCGAGGAGCTGAGGGCGAAATACCCGCTCCGCTACCGGCAGGGGCCGGACGTCATCCTGCCGCAGTACGCCATCGAGACGCTCTGGCGGATGACGCGAGACCGCCGTCCGATCGTGACGACGGACGTCGGGCAGCACCAGATGTGGGCCGCGCAGTACTGGAAGTGCGACGAGCCCCGGACCTTCATCACGTCGGGCGGGCTCGGGACGATGGGCTTCGGCCTCCCGGCCGCGCTCGGCGCCCAGTGCGGGATGCCGGACCGCCTCGTCATCAACATCAACGGCGACGGGAGCTTCCAGCAGACGATGCAGGCCCTCGTGACGGCCGTGGAGGCCCGGCTCCCGATCAAGGTGATCCTCCTGAACAACGCGAACCTCGGGATGGTCCGCCAGTGGCAGGAGCTCTTCTACGGGAGGCGGTTCATCTCGACGGCCCTCGCGAACCCCGACTTCGCGAAGATCGCCGAGGCGATGGGAGCCGCGGCGTTCACGGTCCGACGCCCGGAGGAGCTGGAGGCCGCCTACGGGAAGGCGCTCGCCGTCGCGGACGGCCCGGCCCTCGTGAACGTCCACTGCGACGGGGCCGAGAACTGCTACCCGATGTGGCCCGCGAGCCAGTCCATCGACGCCATGATCCCCGAGGACCCGCGGTACGCCGACGGCGGGGAGGCCTCGCGATGAAGCGGACGATCGTGGCCCACGTCCAGAACGTGCCGGGCGTCCTCGCCCGCGTCGACGGTCTCTTCCGGCGCCACGGCCTGCCGGTCGAGAGCCTCCACTTCGACGCGGCCGGCCCGGGGCCCGCGCGCCTCACGGTGGTTGCCCGGGCGTCGGCGGACGCCGCGGGCCTCGTCGTCAGGCAGCTGCGCCGCTTCGTGGACGTGAGGGACGCCCACGAGGCCGCGCACGACCCGTCCCACGAGAACGTCGCCCGGCTCCGGCCGGCGGGCTGAAGAACAGATCCGGACACGCGAAGGAGTTTCGAGATGGCGAAGATCTACTACGACCAGGACGCCGACGTCTCCCGCCTGAAGGGGCGGACCGTGGCCGTCATCGGCTACGGGAGCCAGGGACACGCGCACGCCCTGAACCTCCGCGACAGCGGGGTCTCCGTCGTCGTCGGCCTCCACGACACGTCGGCCTCCGCGGCGAAGGCGCGGGCGGAGGGGCTGACGGTCCTGCCGGTGGCCGAGGCGGCCCGGCGCGCGGACCTGATCATGATCCTGACGCCCGACACGGGGCAGAAGAAGCTCTACGAGGAGGCGATCGCCCCGCACATGGGGAAGGGGAAGACGCTCCTCTTCGCGCACGGCTTCAACATCCGGTTCGGGCAGATCGTCCCGCCGCACGACGTGGACGTGGCGATGATCGCCCCCAAGGCGCCCGGCCACCGGGTCCGCGAGCTCTTCAGGGAGGGGGAGGGGACGCCCGCCCTCGTGGCCGTCGACCAGAACGCGAGCGGCCACGCGCGCGAGGACGCCCTGGCGTACGCCAGGGGCCTGGGCTGCACCCGCGCCGGGGTCCTCGAGACGACCTTCGCCGAGGAGACGGAGACCGACCTGTTCGGCGAGCAGGCGGTCCTCTGCGGCGGCGCCGCCGCCCTCGTCAAGGCGGGATTCGACACCCTCGTCGAGGCCGGCTACCAGCCCGAGGTGGCCTACTTCGAGTGCCTTCACGAGCTGAAGCTGATCGTCGACCTGATGTACCGCGGCGGCCTGAACTACATGCGCTACTCCGTCAGCGACACGGCCGAGTACGGCGACTACACGGCCGGCCCGCGGGTCGTCACCGAGGAGACGCGGCGGGAGATGAAGAAGATCCTGTCCGAGATCCAGGAGGGGCACTTCGCGGAGAAGTGGATCGCCGAGAACGCCGCCGGGCGGCCGAACTTCGAGAAGCAGCGGGAGGCCGAGCGCGGCCACCTCATCGAGAAGGTGGGGCGCGAGCTCCGGGACAAGATGCCGTTCCTGAACCCCGTCGTCGTGAACCGGGTGGCCTGAGATGAGCGCGCCCGCACCCGACCGCGTCGTCATCTTCGACACCACGCTCCGCGACGGCGAGCAGGCCCCGGGCTTCTCGCTCCGCCACGACCAGAAGCTCCGCTTCGCCCGGACGCTCGACGAGCTGGGCGTGGACGTCATCGAGGCGGGCTTCCCGATCGCGTCCACGGACGACTTCGAGGCGGTCCGCGACATCGCCCGCGAGGTCCGCCGCCCCGCCGTCGCGGCGCTCGCCCGCTGCATGCCCGCCGACATCGACCGGGCCGGGCAGGCGCTTTCGGGAGCGGCCCGCCCCCGGATGCACGTCTTCGTGGCCAGCTCCGACCTGCACCTGGCGCGCAAGCTCGGAATGACCCGCGAGCAGGCCCTCGAGGCGGCGGTGACCGGCGTCGAGCGCGCCCGGCGCTACGCCGACGACATCGAGTTCTCGGCCGAGGACGCCACCCGGAGCGACCCGGCGTTCCTCGCGACCCTGATCGCCGCCGTGGCCGGCGCCGGGGCGACGACGGTCAATCTCCCCGACACGGTCGGCTACTCCGTGCCGGAGGAGATCCGCGAGATGTTCCGGACGGTCCGCTCGCAGCTCCCGCCGGGGCGCGAGGTGATCTTCTCCGCGCACTGCCACAACGACCTCGGCCTCGCCGTCGCCAACTCGCTGGCGGCGATCGAGGGGGGAGCGCGGCAGATCGAATGCACGGTGAACGGCATCGGCGAGCGGGCGGGGAACGCCTCCGTGGAGGAGCTCGTCATGGCGCTGAAGGTCCGCGGCGACCGGCTCCCCTTCACGACCGGGGTCCGGACTCCGGTCCTCTACGCCGCGAGTCAGCTCCTGACCGAGCTGACGGGCGAGACGGTCCAGGCCAACAAGGCCATCGTGGGCCGGAACGCGTTCGCGCACGAGGCCGGCATCCACCAGGACGGGCTCCTGAAGGACCGCCGGACGTACGAGATCATGCGGGCGGAGGACGTGGGGCGCCCGGCGGCCACCCTGGTTCTCGGCAAGCACTCGGGGCGTCACGCCCTCAAGGTCCGCTGCGAGGCGCTCCAGATCGCCCTCTCGCGCCTCGAGCTCGACGACCTCTACCGCGCGATGGTCCGGCGGGCCGAGGTCCGCAAGGTCGTGGAGGACCGCGACCTGAAGGAGATGGTCGAGGAGCTCCGGGGGG
>DAOMFB010000024.1:0-16541 GCA_035429585.1 Thermoanaerobaculia bacterium | reverse complement strand
TGCCCCTCGCCCCACCCGGCGTAGCCGAGGACGAGGAGGCCGCCGGGGGGCGACCGGTGCTCCGCGAAGAGCTTCGGGAGGATCTCGGCGGAGGCCGAGACGCGGAGGCCCGGCGCCATCTCGATCTGCTCGACGCCCGGGACCTCCGCGGGGAAGACGACGACGAGGCCGTTCGTCACCACGGGGCCGCCGAGGCGGATCGGCGTGTCGGGGTGGATGGACGTGCCGAGCGGGGGCGTGAGGAGCTCGGCGGGGAGGACGCCGAGCTCGCGGTTGAGGACCCAGCCGAGGGCGCCCTCGCGCGTGTGGTGCGCCATCAGGACCACCGTCTTGGCGAAGTTCGGGTCCTGCATCGCGGGCGAGGCGAGGAGGAAGTAGGGCGGCGCGAGGGACTCGACGGTCACCGGGAACCCCCGAAGGCGCGGCAGGCCGCCGCGGCCACCTTCGCGGACACGGCTTCGCGCTCCGCCTCGCCGACGTAGGAGCCCTTGAGGAAGACCGCGATCGCGAGCGTCCCCCCGCCCGGCAGGCGGACGAGGCCGACGTCGTTGGCGCAGCGTCCGATCGTCCCGGTCTTGTCGAAAACCTCGCTCCCCTTCGGCACCCCGGCACGGATCCGCTGGTCGCCGGTCGCGCAACGGCGCATCGCCGAGAGGAGCCGGTCGGTGGAGGCGGCCGAGAGGAGCTCGCGCTTCTCGAGGCGGACGAGGAGGCGGGCGAGGGCCTCCGGCGTGGCCGCGTCGACGGGGTTCTTCTCGAAGGCCTGCTCGGCCTTCTTCCGCTCGGCGGCTGGAACCGCGTCGGTCCTCTTCTTCAGCTCCTCGGGAGTGATCCGGAAGTCGGAGGGAACCCCGGCGAGACCGCGGAACCGGAACAGCATCTCCAGCTCCGTCGCGTCGACGTCGATCCCCGCGAGGCCGAGCGCCGAGAGCCCCTCCCGGACGGCGCCCGTCCCGCCGAGCCTCCGGATCAGGAGGTCGACCGCGCTGTTGTCGCTCGCGACCATCATGTCGTCCAGCAGCTCGCCGACGGTCATCGAGAGCCCCGGCGTCCACCGGGCGAGGACCGGTCCCGGGGGGCGGAGGTCCCCGCGGGCGACGGGGAGCCTCTCGTCGAGCGACAGGGTTCCCGCGTCGACGCGCCGGAGGACGACCACGGCGACGGGGAGCTTGACGACGCTCGCCATCGGGAATCGCTCGGCGCCCCGGGAGGAGACGCTCCGGCCCGAGGCGACCTCCACGATCGCCACGCCGAGCGTCCCGTCCGCGTCGTCGGCGATCCGGACCAGCTCGCTCCGGAGGGTCCGCAGGGCGGCCTCCTCCGCCGGCGGGGCGGGGGACGCGGCGAGGAGGGGCAGGAGGACCAGGGCCAGCACGGGCACCTCCGGGCGGGACGGTACCAGACCTCCGCCCGGAGGATGCAACCCCGCGGCGGAATTCCCGTAGGATGGAGGCCCCATGAGCACGATCCTGACCGTCCGGGACGTCGCCAAGTCGTTCGGCGACGTGAAGGCCGTCGACGGGGTCTCGTTCGGGATCCGGCGCGGCACGATCGCCGGCCTCCTCGGCCGCAACGGCGCCGGAAAGACGACGACCCTCCGGATGATCAACGGCGTCTTCTTCCCCGACCGGGGGGAGATCTCCCTCTTCGGAGGGAGCGTCGCCGCCGCCCGGGACCGCGTCGGCTATCTCCCGGAGGAGCGGGGCCTGTACCGGAAGATGAAGGTCCTCGAGCTCCTCCTCTTCCTGGCCGAGATCAAGGGGCGGGCGGGGGCCTCGATGAAGGGGGCCGCGGAGACGTGGCTGAAGCGGTTCGAGCTCTGGGACCGCCGGGACGTGAAGCTCGAGGAGCTGTCGAAGGGGAACCAGCAGAAGGTCCAGCTCGTCGGGGCCCTGCTGCACGACCCGGAGGTCCTCATCCTCGACGAGCCGATGTCGGGCCTCGATCCGGTGAACGTCGTCCTCGTCCGGAAGCTCCTTCAGGAGCTGAAGGCGGAGGGACGGACGATTCTCCTCTCCACCCATCAGATGGCCGAGGCCGAGAAGCTCGCCGAGGAGATCATCCTGATCCACCGGGGCCGGGTCGTCCTGGACGGGAGCCTCGCCGAGGTCCGCGCCTCGTCGGGCAGGAACGCCGTCCACCTCGACTTCGAAGGGGACGGGGGCTTCCTGACCGCGCTGGCCGGCGTGGCGGGCGGCCGGGTCGACACGAACCGGGCCGAGCTGACGCTCGCCGCGGACGCCGACCCGCAGGCGCTCCTCCGCTCCGCGATGGAGCGCCTCGCGGTCCGGCGGTTCGAGGTCGTCGCCCCGTCGCTCGAGGAGATCTTCATCGAGAAGGTCGGCGAGTCGACGCTCGAGGCGGAGAGGACGGCCGCGGCATGAAGAAGACCTGGGCCGTCTTCAAGCGCGAGTACCTGCAGGCGGTGAGGAAGAAGTCCTTCCTCATCATGACCGTCCTCATGCCCTTCCTCTTCGGGGCGCTCATGATCATCCCGAGCGCGCTGGCCGTGAAGGGGATCGGCGAGAAGACCGTGGTCGTGGTGGACGGGACGGGCCGGCTCGGGCCGGCCATCGCCGAGGGGCTCAGGGCCGCGCCGGCCGCGGAGCCGAAGAAGGACGCGGCCGCAGGCCTCGAGAGCCCCGGGCGCGGGCGACGCGGCGCGCTGCCGGGGAACGTCCGCGCCGACTACGTGAGCGCCGCCGGGCGCGACCCGAAGGAGGTGGCCCGGCCGTACCTCGACCGTCTCCACACGGAGCGGGAGGGCGAGCGGCTGGACGGCGTCTTCGTCGTCCCCGGAAAGGCCTTCGAGGACCCGGACCTGACCCTGACCTACTACAGCCGCTCCTCGACCGACCTGATCGCCCAGGAGCGGCTCGGGCGCGTCGTGAACCGCGCCCTCGAGCGGGAGCGCCTCCGGGGGCGCGGCCTCGACCCCGCGGAGATCGACGCCCTGCTCCGGGACCTCCACGTCGAGGCGGTCCAGCTGACGAAGGGGGGCGAGGAGAAGACCGGCGGCGAGATGAACTTCCTGGCCGGCTTCGTCTTCGTCCTCCTGATCTTCATCCCCGTCCTGATCTACGGGCAGGAGGTCATGCGCGGGATCATCCAGGAGAAGACGGATCGCGTCGTGGAGATCCTGATCTCCTCCATGACGCCCTTCGAGCTCCTCTCCGGGAAGATCCTCGGCATGGCGGCGGTCGGCCTGACCCAGATCGCGATCTGGGTGACCATGGGGGGCGCCTTCGCGGCCTGGGGCGCGGCGACGGCCGCGGCCGCCGGCGTCAACCTCGGGCAGTTCCTGAGGCCGTCCCTCGCCGTCTGGTTCCTGGTCTTCTTCGTCCTCGGCTACCTGATCAACGTTTGCATCTACGCGGTCGGCGGCTCGATCGTGAACTCGGAGAAGGAGGCCCAGCAGGTGCTCGGCCCGGTCATGATCGTCATGATGCTCCCGTGGTTCCTCGTCATGCCGATCATCATGAACCCCGACTCGGTCCTGTCGACCGTCCTCTCGCTGATTCCGGTCTACACGCCGATCACGATGTTCATCCGGCTCCTCGTCTCCGAGCCGCCGCTCTGGCAGGTGGGCCTGTCGATCGCCCTCGCCGTCGCGACGATCCTCGGCTTCTTCTGGGTGACGGCGAAGATCTTCCGGCTCGGCCTCCTCGCCTACGGCAAGCGGCCGACGATCCCCGAGCTCTGGCGCTGGCTGAAGGTGGCCTGAGGGGCGGTTTCCGCCTCCGGGAGGATCACGCCCCCGGCGCCGCCCCCGAAGGCGTCGGAGCGGGCGTCCGGGTCGGCGTCGGACGGAACGGCCGCGTCGGCGGCCGTGTTCGGGTCGGCGTCCGGGTCGGGGTCGGCGTCTGCGTGACGGCCGGCGTCTGAGGCGGCGTCGGCGTCCCCGTCGGCGTCGGCGTCGGCGTGGCGGCGGGCGTGAGCCTCCGGATGGGCGCCCGGGTCGGCGTCGGCGCCCCGGCGGGGGTCCCCGTCGGCGTCGGCGTCATCGTCGGCGTGCGCGTCGGCGTTCCGCTCGCGGTGACCGTCGGCGTGGGCGTCGGCGTGGCCGGGCTCGGCGCGACGATCCGATACAGGCTGCCGGCGAGCGTGGCGGCATAGAGCTCGCCGTCGGCGTCCTCCCCGAACGTGGAGAGATTCGGCAGTTTCGGCGTGAAGGGCTGTCCGCTTCCCCACAGATTGCCGGAGCAATAGTCGCCGTAGACGTAGACGCCGTAGAGGGACGGGATCGAGGCGCCGCGATAGACGTAGCCGCCCGTAACGCTGCAGCCGAGGGAGTGGTCGTACTCGAAGACCGGCCCCGTGTAGACGGCGGAGCCGCAGGGGGCTGCCGCCGCGCAGTTCGACGTGTTTCCGGTGCAGCGTGTCCCCTCGACGACCTTCCAGCCGTAGTTCTCGCCCCCGGCGCTCGTCCCCGGCTGGAAGTCGATCTCCTCCCGCTGGTCCTGACCCACGTCGCCGATCCAGAGGTCCCCCGTCAGGCGGTCGAAGGAGAACCGCCAGGGGTTTCGAAGCCCGGTGGCCCAGATCTCGTCGAGGCCTGCGCTGCCCGGTCCCGCATAGGGGTTGGAGGGCG
This sequence comes from Thermoanaerobaculia bacterium, assembly GCA_035429585.1. Taxonomy (GTDB): domain Bacteria; phylum Acidobacteriota; class Thermoanaerobaculia; order UBA5066; family UBA5066; genus DAOMFB01. The sequence goes on along the minus strand of DAOMFB010000024.1, from coordinate 11,950 downwards.
GGCTCGTCCAGAAGGGAGGCGTCGAGACGTCGACGTCGATCCGGAGGAGCTTCCCGAGCCGCGAGCTCGTGTTCTGGGCGTTGCAGGGAGGATCGTTGGCCGACCCGCCGTCGCCCGTGCCGACATAGAGGAATCCGTCCGGGCCGAACTGGAGCTGGCCGCCGTTGTGATTGGCGTTCGTCGGGTGGGAGATCGTCATCAGGATCACGCCCGAGGCGGGATCCGCCAGATCGGGGTTTTCCGCCGACGCCCGATAGCGCGCGACGACGTTGTCCCCGGAGTTGTTCGTGTAGTAGACGAAGAAGAGGCCGTTGGCTGCGTACCGGGGGTGGAAGGCGAGGCCGAGGAGCCCTTGCTCTCCACCTCCCAGGACGAGCGGATCGATGTCGAGGAAGGCCGGCGAGAGGGTCCGCGCCCCGTCCCAGATCGCGATCTGTCCGCCCTGGTGGCCAAGGAACAGGCGGGAGTCTCCGGCGTGGGCGATGGCCGTGATGGCGGGCAGGCCCGTTGCGAGCGGCTGCAGCGCGATGTCGGTCGCCGCGGCGGCCGACCGGACGTCCCGGGGCGTGCCGGAGGAGGTTCGCATCACGGCGAGAAGCCCGAGCACCACGCCGAACGCGAGGAGGAAACGGCGAGCCGGGCGTCGGGAGACGCTCTTCGGGCACACGGCAGGCCTACTCTTCGAGGTACGTGTAGCGGCCCAGGGTCAGCTCGAAGTCCTTGGCGATGGCCTTCGCCTCGGCGTCCTTGACCTTCTTCCGCTCGGTGGCCCGCCGGAGCTGGCGCCAGATGCCGTCGAGGATCTCGTCCCGGTCGTAGTTCATGTAGGAGAGGACCCGCTCGCAGTTCTCGCCCGGGAGGACGTCCGCGATCCGCGTCCGGCCGTCCTCGTCCACGCTCGCGAGGACCTCGTGCACCTCGCCGAAGAGGTTGTGGAGGTCGCCGAGGACGTCCTGGTAGGCCCCGATGAGGCAGAAGCCGACGTAGTAGGGGCTGGATCGCCGGAACTCGTGCAGCGGCAGCGCCTCCTTGATGTCCCTCAGGTCGATGAACTTCTCGATCTTCCCGTCAGAGTCGCAGGTGATGTCGGCGATCGTGGCCGTCTCCGTCGGCTTCTCGCGCAGGCGGTGGATCGGGAGGACCGGGAAGAGCTGGTCGATGGCCCAGATGTCGGGGAGCGACTGGAAGACGGAGAAGTTCATGACGTACGTGTCCGAGAGCATCGTCTCGAGGTCCTCGAACTCCTCCGGGATCTCCTTCAGCGACTTCAGGTGGCGGCGGATCCGCTCGCAGATGTTCCAGAAGAGGACCTCGCCCCGCGACCGGTCCTCCAGCGACACGTAGCCGAGGTTGAAGAGGGTGAAGAGCTCCTCCTTGTACTGGAGGGCGTCGTGGTAGCTCTCGCGGACGTTCTTCGCGGTGATCCCCTGCCAGATGTCGTACAGCTCCCGCACGACGTGGTTCTCGTCGCCGTCGAGCTTCACCGTCCGGTCCTGCTCCAGCCGGTCCGCCACGTCCACGACGTTCGTCACGAGGACCGAGTGGAAGGCGGTCACGGCCCGCCCGGACTCCGTCACGAGGTGGGGGACCGGGACCTTCTCCTCGTCGCAGATCCCCTTGATCGTGTAGACGATGTCCCGCGCGTACTCCTGGACGGTGTAGTTCATCGAGGAGTCGAAGGCCGTCTTGGAGCCGTCGTAGTCGACGCCGAGGCCTCCGCCGAGGTTCAGGTACTGGATCTCCACGCCGGAGCGCTGGAGCTTGGCGTAAACGCGCCCGGCCTCCTTGATCGCCTGCTTCACCTTCCGGATGTCGGTGATCTGCGAGCCGATGTGGAAGTGGAGCATGACGAGCGCGTCGAGCATCTTCCGGGACTTGAGGATCTCCACGGCCTCGAGCATCTCGGTCGTCGTCAGCCCGAACTTGGCCGACTCGCCCCCCGACTTCGCCCACTTCCCCGAGCCGCGCGCGTAGAGCTTCGAGCGCATCCCGAGGAGCGGCCGGACGCCGCGGCGCCTGGCCACCTCGAGGATCCGCTCCAGCTCCGAGACCTTCTCCAGGATCATGACGACGGTCTTGCCCATCCGGATGCCGTTCAGGGCGAGCCGGATGAAGGCTTCGTCCTTGTAGCCGTTCGTCGTGATCAGGGCGTCCGGCCCGAGGTCGGAGGAGAGGGCCGCGAGGAGCTCCGGCTTCGACCCGGCTTCGAGGCCGTAGCTGTACTTCCGCCCCGCCTGGATCACCTCGTTCACGACGACCTTCTTCTGGTTCACCTTGATCGGGAAGACGCCGCGGTAGGCGCCGTCGTAGTCGTACTCCTTGATGGCGTCGACGAAGGCGTCGTTCAGCTCGCGGACGGCGGAGGCGAGGATCTGGGGGAAGCGGACGACGACGGGGGTGGAGATCCCGCGGAGGGCCACGTCGTCGATCACGCCCTTCAGGTCGATGAACCGCGTCGACTCGCGGGTCGGGTGGACGAGGAGATTCCCGTCGTCGGAGACGCTGAAGAAGCCCTTCCCCCAGTTCTCGATGCCGTAGAGCTTCTCGGCGTCGGCGAACTTCTCGGGGGCGCGGCTCCGGACGGCCCGGGTGGCGCGCGCGGCGCGCGCGGGAGCGGTGGTGTTCATTTCAGGCGCGAATGTTAAGGCGCGCGGCGGCCGGGGGAGGATCTTTTTTTCCCTCTCCGGGGCGGGCCCGTCAGGCCCGCGGCGTCTCCTCGGCCGTGAACGGCACGACCGTGCCGCGCGGCATCTCCGGGAAGACGCCGTGCTTCACGTTCGCCTTCCCCTCCCGCTTCACCGCGTACATCAGCTCGTCCACGTGCCGGAGGAGGTCGTCGACGGAGCCGGGGGGACGGAGGAAGGTGACGGCGCCGATGGAGAAGGTGACGGGCCAGGCGTGGCGCCCCATCTCCGAGGCCAGGGTGGCGTAGAGCTCCCCGAGGAGCGTCCGGGCGGCGCCGCTGTTCGTGGCCGACAGGAGCAGCGCGAACTCGTCCCCGCCGATCCGCGCCACGAGGTCGGTCGACCGGATGCGGCGGACGAACGTGGCGGCCACGCTCCGGAGGAGGTCGTCCCCGGCCTCGTGCCCCAGCGCGTCGTTCACCTTCTTGAAGTCGTCGACGTCGACGTAGGCCACGGTCAGGGGCTCCTGGAGACGGCGGGCGCGGGAGATCTCGAGCTCCGCCCGCTCGTAGAAGGAGCGGCGGTTCGCCACTCCGGTGAGGGCGTCCGTCCGGGCGAGGAGGCTCTGCTGGTCGTGCTGCCGCCGGAGCGCCGCCGCGATGAGGGTCAGGGTGACGAAGAAGATCCCCTCGACGACGAGGTTCCAGTAGAGCCCCGGCTTTCCGAAGAGGTCCGGGCCCTGCCACCTCAGGACGAGAACGAGCCGCGTCGCCGCGCAGAAGCCGTTGAGGGCGAATCCCGGCAGCGAGCCCCCGACCCAGGTCACGACGAGGATCGGGATCATGTAGAAGAACGAGACGGAGATCTCCTCGCCCGTCACCCAGTCGAGGAGGGCGACGAGGAGCGCGAGGAGGACGGAGTTCGCGTAGACGACCGACCGCGGCACACGCTCGAGCGTCGCGAGGATCCCGCCCACAGGGCGGCAGTCTACGCGCCCCGGCGCGTGCGAGACTAGGCGCGGATGGGCGCAGCGCACCGGAAGGGCCTCCTCCTCTACGGCGCCAACGGCTACACCGGGCGCCTGATCGCCGAGGCGGCGCGCCGCGAGGGGCTGCGCCCCGTCCTCGGCGGGCGGCGGGCCGAGGCCGTCGAGCCGATCGCCCGGGAGCTCGGCTGCGACTGCCTCTGCTTCCCGATGACCGACCCGGAGCTGGTGACCCGGATGGCCGAGCCGTTCGAGGCGCTCCTCCTCGCGGCGGGCCCCTTCTCGAGGACGAGCGCGGTGGCCCTCGAGGCCTGCCTCCGCGCGAAGACCGCCTATCTCGACATCACGGGCGAGATCGAGGTCTTCGAGGCCTGCTTCGCGCGGCACCGCGAGGCCGAGGCGGCGGGGATCGCCGTCCTCCCGGGGACCGGATTCGACGTCGTCCCCTCGGACGGCCTCGCGGCCTCGCTCGCGGCGGCGCTTCCCGGGGCGACGCACCTGACGCTCGCCTTCCGGGGCTTCAGGACGAGCGCCGGGACGATGAAGACGATGATCGAGAGCGTCCCGAAGGGGGGCGCGGCCCGCGTGGAGGGAAAGCTCGTTCGGGTCCCGCCGGCGTGGAAGACGATGACCGTCCCGTTTCCCGACGCGCCGCGCCTCGCCATGACGATCCCCTGGGGGGACGTCTCGACGGCGTACCGGTCCACCGGGATCCCGAACATCGAGGTCTACATGGCCGTCCCCCCGTCGGCGGTCTCCGCGGCGAAGCGGTCGGCCTTCCTCGCCCCGGTCCTCGGCCTCGGGTTCGTCCAGAGCTTCCTGAAGGCCCGCGTGGAGCGGAACGTGAAGGGGCCGTCCGCGGAGGAGCGGGCCCGGGAGCGGTCGATCCTCTGGGGCCGCGTGTCGAGGGGAGAGCGGCAGGTGACGGGGACGCTCGAGACGCCGGAGGGGTACGCCCTGACGGCGGCGACGGCCGTCGCGATCGCCCGGAAGGTCCTCGCGGGCGAGGTGAAGCCCGGCGCCTGGACCCCGTCGCAGGCCTTCGGCGCCCGCTTCATCGAGACGATCCCGGGCTGCCGCCTGACCGTCCCGGCCTGAACCGGCCGGCCGCGCCGGCGTATAAGGAGGGCATGAGGGGGGCGTTCCTCGTCCTCCGACACCTCGGGGCCCGGCCGCTCCGGACCGCGCTGACGATGGGTGCGATCGGCCTCTCCGCCGGCCTCATGGGCTTCCTCCTCGTCGTGGCCGACGCCCTGAAGGAGGACTGGTCCCCGCTCCAGGGGCGCCGGGTCGTCGTCATGGCGAAGACCTCCTTCTTCGAGCGGCTCCCGGCGGCCTACCTGTCCCGGATCGAGGAGGTCCCGGGGGCCGAGCACGTGGCGCCCTTCGACTTTCTGATGGTCCACTGGGGAGACCCGCGACCGGAGAACCTGGTCGGGCTGAGCGCCACCGACGCGGGCCGGTTCGTGGAGGTCCTTCCCGAGGCGCGGCCGCCCGAGGAGCAGCTCGGCGCCTGGAAGGCCGATCTGAGGGGGTGCGTGATCGGCCCGGTCCTCGTCGAGAAGTTCGGCTGGAAGGTCGGGCAGCGCCTCGTCTTCAAGGCGCCGGTCCCGGGGGGCGCCGTCGAGACGACGATCCGGGGGATCCTCTCCGACCGGCTCTACCACGACCTCTTCATCCACCGGAAGTACCTCGAGAACCTGACGGGCGAGCCGGGGAAGGTCGCGTTCTTCTGGGTCCTCGCCTCGAGCCGGCCCGCTGTGGCGCCTCTCACGGCCGAGATCGAGCGCCGGTTCGACAACGCGCCCATTCCGATCCGGGCCATGACCGAGAAGCAGTGGCAGCTCGAGGCGATGCAGAGGCTCGGGAACGTGAAGCTCCTCATCGGGTCCCTCGGCCTGGCGACGGCCTTCGCGCTCGTCCTCATCACGAGCAATACGCTGGCCATGGGCGCGCGCGAGCGGAGAGGGGAGACGGCGGTCCTCCGCGTCCTCGGCTACACCCGCTCCGCGGTCGCCCGGCTCCTCTTCGGGGAGGCCGCGCTCTACGGCCTCGGCGGCGCCCTCCTCGGGCTCGGCCTCATGCGGCTCTTCATCTTCATCGTGGCGGAGATCTCCGGGAAGACGCAGTTCGCCGTCCTCGGCCCGCTCATGACGGTCGACGCGGGCGACCTCCTCGCGGTCGTCGGCCTCGCGGTGGCCGTGGCCGTCGTCGCGGGGCTCGTTCCCGGCCTCAACCTCTCGCGGCGCCCCATCGTCGAGCTCCTCCGGGAAGCCTGAGTCGAGAAGCGGTCTCAGGCGTCTGGCGTATAACGCTCGGGTGACGCTCGCCACGGTCGCCCGGCGGCACCTGACGGCCCGGCCCCTCCGGACCCTCCTGACGATGGGGGCGATCGCCCTGTCGGCCGGCCTGATGGGGTTCCTCCTCCTGTTCGCCGACGCCCTGAAGCAGGACTGGTCCCCCCTGCAGGCCCAGCGGGCCATCGTGATGGCGAAGACCTCGTTCTTCGAGAAGCTCCCGATGGCCTACCTTCCGAAGCTCTCGGAGGTCCCCGGCGTCCGCGAGATCGCCCCCTTCGACTTCATGATCGGCTTCTACCGGGACACCCGCCCCGAGAACCAGATCCCGGTCAACGGGACGGACGCCGACCCGTTCGTGGCCGTCTACGTCGAGGCCGGGATCCCGAAGGAGCAGGTGGCGGCCTGGAAGGACGACCCGACCGGCTGCGTCATCGGGTGGATGCTGGCCGACCGGTTCGGGTGGAAGCCGGGCACGCGACTCGTCCTGAAGGCGCCGGTCCGCGGCGGGGTCGTCGAGACGACGGTCCGCGCCGTCATGAGCTATCACCTCGACAACGGCGTCTACCTCCACCGCCGGTACTACGAGCAGCTCACCGGAGAGGAGGGGCGCGTGGCGATGTTCTGGATCCTGGCCCGGAGCCGCGACGACGTCGCCCCGATGACCGCCGAGATCGACCGCCGCTTCGAGAACGCCCCGGCCCCGATCCGCGCCATGACCGAAAAGCAGTGGCAGCTGATGTTCATGCAGATGCTCGGAAACGTGAAGCTCCTGCTCGGCTCCATCGGCCTCGCGACGGCCTTCGCGCTCGTCCTCATCACGAGCAACACGCTCGCGATGTCGGCCCGGGAGCGCCGGAACGAGACGGCGGTTCTCAGGATTCTCGGGTTCGGCCGACGCGCCGTCTTCGGGATCCTGCTGGCCGAGTCGGCGTTCTACGGCCTGCTCGGGGCGCTCCTCGGCATGGGGCTCGTCAGGGCCTTCTCGACCGTCATCGGGGTCCTGCTGGACAAGACGCAGATGCAGGGCTTCGGCCAGCTCCTCCGGCCCGACCTGCAGAGCGACCTGACGGTCCTCGGCCTCGCTCTGGGCCTCGCCGTCGTGGCGGGATCCGTCCCGGCCCTCAACCTCTCCCGCCGCCCGATCGTCCAGCTCCTCCGCGAGCCCGGCTGACCCCGGAGAGATAATCCGCCGAGCACCGATGAGCACTCTTGGCGCCGGCGAGCTGTTCGAGGCCCGGGACCTCTGGCTCGCCCTGCTCTTCGGCCTCGTCTGGGCCGCGGCGCTCGCGATCGCCCCGCGGGAGCGCCGCCACGCCCTGCGCCTCGGGATCCTCTACCTCGCGTCGCTCGCGCTCCACGCGGCGAGCGGGCTCCTCGGCGGCGCCGGGCTTCCGGGCGCCCCGGCGGTCCACCTCGTCGCGGCGCTCCTTTCCGGGATCGCCGCCATCGGCCTCCTCGGCGTCCTGCTCTTCGGGGCGGCCCTGCCGACGCTCCGGATCCAGCCCTCGAAGATCCTCCGCGACCTCGCGACCGCCCTCTCGTGCCTGGCGTACTTCCTCTGGCTTCTCTCCACCCGCCACGTCGACGTCGCGGGGATCGTGGCCACCTCGGCCGTCATCACGGCCGTCATCGGCCTCTCGCTCCAGGACTTCCTGACGAACGTGATGGGCGGGCTGGCCCTCGAGGTCGACGGATCCATCCGCGTGGGGGACTGGGTGACCTTCGGGGAGGCGCGGGGCGCGGTGAAGGAGATCTCCTGGCGGCACACCGCGATCGAGACGAACAACGGCGACACGCTCGTCGTCCCGAACAACGTCCTGATGAGGACGCCGGTGCTCCGGCTCGGCCGGAAGGTCGGCGGCGGCCCGGTTGCGCAGCGGCGGTGGATCCGCTTCTCGGTGGAGGACCGCATCCCGCCGACGGCGGTCGTCGCCGCGGCCGAGGAGGCGCTGCGGCGCGAGAGGATCCCGAACGTGGCGGCGGAGCCGGCGGCCGACGTCGTCTTCATGGGCACCCGCGACGGGTCGTGCGAGTACGCCTCCCGGTACTGGCTGACCGACCTGCGCGCGGACGACTCGACCGACTCGACGGTCCGGACGCGGATCTGGTTCGCCCTGAAGCGCGGCGGGATGCCGCTCGCCATCCCCGTCTCGAACGTCCACCTCTGGAGCGAGGAAGGGCTCCGGACCCGGCAGACGGTCGAGGCCGAGCGGGCCGCCCGGCGGGAGGCCGTCGGCCGCGTCCCCGCCTTCGCGACGCTCACGCCGGAGGAGAAGGAGCGGCTGGCGGAAGGGCTCCTCTTCACGCCCTTCGCGGCGGGAGAGGCGATCGTCCTGCAGGGCGCGGTCGCGAACCATCTCTACATCCTGACGAAGGGCTCGGCCGAGGTCCGGGTCGCCGTCGAAGGGGCCGCCCCGCGGCCGCTGGCGACCCTCTCGGCCCCGGACGTCTTCGGCGAGATGGGGATGCTGACCGGGGAGCCGCGGCGGGCGACCGTGGTCGCCCGCGAGGAGACGGAGTGCTGGCGCCTGACGAAGGAGGCGTTCCACGGCATCCTCGCGGCCCGCCCCGCCCTCGCCGAGGAGATCTCGCGGCTCCTGGCCGAGCGCGACGTGGAGCTGGCGGCGGCGCGCGAGGGGCTCTCCGAGGAGGCCAAGCGGGCGCGCCTCCGAGACGAGCAGCGCTCCCTCGTCTCGAAGATCCGGGGCTTCTTCGGCATCGGGTAGCGGGCCGCCGGGGGCCGGCGGCGGGCTACACTTCCCCCATGCCGCCCCTCTACCCCGAGATCGAGCCGTACACGACGTGGCGCCTCAGGGTCTCCGAGCTGCACGAGCTCCACGTGGAGGAGGCGGGGAACCCCCAGGGGAAGCCCGTCATCTTCTTCCACGGCGGTCCGGGGGCGGGGCTCTCGCCCATCCACCGGCGCTTCTTCGACCCCTCCTTCTGGCGGGTCGTCCTCTTCGACCAGCGCGGCTGCGGGAAGTCGACGCCGCTCGGGGAGACCGCCGAGAACACGACGTGGGATCTCGTGGCCGACGCGGAGCGGATCCGCGAGCGGCTGGGGATCGCGACGTGGCTCGTCTTCGGCGGGTCGTGGGGCTCGACGCTGGCCCTCGCCTACGCCGAGACGCACCCGGCGCGTGTTCGGGGGCTGATCCTCCGCGGGATCTTCCTGGGGCGCCGGTCGGAGCTCGACTGGACCTTCACGGACGGCTGCCGCCGGATCTACCCCGACGGCTGGGAGGCCTTCGTCGAGCGCCTCTCGCCGCGGGAGCGCGGCGACGTCATCCACGCGTACATCCGCCGGCTGAGCGACCCGGACACGGCCGTCCAGCGCGAGGCCGCCCTGGCTTGGAACGTCTGGGAGGAGCGGGCCAGCCATCTCTTCCCGAACCTCGAGCCGGTCAAGGAGGAGGGCGTCCCGAAGGAGATTGCCCTGGCGCGGATCGAGGCGACCTACTTCGTCAACGACTCCTTCTTCAACCCCGACGACCAGCTGCTCCGCGACCTCGGAAAGATCCGCCACCTCCCCGCCGTCATCGTCCAGGGGCGCTACGACCTCGTCTGCCCGCCGCAGTCGGCGTGGGAGCTCCACCGGGCCTGGCCCGGCTCCCGCTTGACCTTCGTCGGCGACGCCGGCCACTCGGCCGACGAGCCGGGGATCGCATCGGCCCTCGTCGAGGCGACGGAGGAGTTCAAGGCGAAGGTCTGAGTCGGGCGGACTGGGGAAGCGGTGAATCGCGCCCCTCACCTCGGGTTACGAGGAGACGTGAGAGTCTCGCAGGGGATCGAGGGCACGGCGATTGCTGGGTGTTCGCCCATGGAAGAGGAATCCGCCTCCGACGTCCGCATTAGGGGCCGCCTGCTTGCGGCCGTTCTCTCGGTTGTGCCGCTACTGGCGCCAGGGGCTGCTCGGGCCCAGGTCGTCACGACTCTGGCAGGCTCCGGACTGAGAGGCAGCGCGGACGGACCGGGCACGACGGCGTCCTTTTCCGGTCCCAACGGCCTGGCCGTGGACTCCTCGGGAAACCTCTACGCGGCAGACGCATTCAACAACAAGATCCGGAAGATCACCCCCGCCGGCTACGTCTCGACCTTTGCCGGCTCCGGAACCCGCGGAAGAGTCGACGGCCCCGGACCGACCGCGTCCTTCTATCTCCCGGCCAGCGTGGCCGTGGACCTCTCGGGTAACGTCTTCGTATCGGACCTGGGCAACAACAGGATCCGGAAGATCACGTCGGCGGGCACCGTCACGAACGTCGCCGGCTCCGGAGGATGGGGGGACGTCGACGGGCCCGGACCTGCCGCGTCCTTCAACGCGCCGGGCGGAGTGGCCGTGGACCCCTCAGGGACCGTCTACGTCGCGGATACGGGCAATAACAAGATCCGGAAGGTCACGCCGGACGGCTACGTCTCGACGTTCGCCGGATCTGGAGCCGCGGGGAGCGTCGATGGGCCGGGACCGACCGCGTCCTTCGACCAGCCGTGGCACGTCGCCGTTGACTCCTCAGGGGTCGTTTTCGTGGCGGATTCAGGGAACAACAAGATCCGGAAGGTCTCCCCGGCCGGCGAGGTCTCGACTTTCGCCGGCTCGGGAGCCGCGGGAAGCGTCGACGGGCCCGGACCGACCGCGTCCTTCGGCTGCCCGGCCGGCGTGGCCGTAGATTCTTCCGGGGTCGCCTACGTCGCGGACACCTGCAATAACAAGATCCGGAAGATCACTCCCGCCGGCGACGTCTCGACGTTCGCCGGATCCGGCGCGTCAGGCCACCAGGGCGGGTTCGGGGCGAATGCAGCTTTTTCCGAGCCGTCCGATGTGGCCGTCGACGCGACAGGGGACGTCTACGTTTCGGATTCCGGCAACGCAGTGGTCCGGAAGATCACCGTGACACGCGGCGGGACGTGCGTGCAGGACGCATCGACGGTGTGCCTCATCGGGCGGAGGTACCGGGTGACCAGCCACTGGCAGAATCAGTACGCGGGCGGGCAGGCCGGTACGCTTTCCGCCACGGCCCTGACCGATGCCACGGCGACGTTCTGGTACTTCGACGCGAACACCTTCGAGTATCTGATCCGGGTGAACACTGCCACGGACAACGGGCACGCGTGGATCTCGATCTCGACGTTCACGGACGTGGAGTTCTGGATCGAGGTGACGGACATGGCGTCGGGACAGCACGCCGAGTACCACAGCCCGGCGGGAAACCGGACGATGCTCTACGACTACTGGACTTTCATCTTCCCCTGAAGAGGCCGGGGCGGCGACCGCCCGGGCCTTCGCGACCGAGGGGCCGTGATGCCTCGGATCTGCTACGGTTCGCCGGAGTGACCGCACCTTTCTCCCTCCGGCTTCTCTCCCTCTACCCGAAGAAGGCGGGGTCGGCGGCCGTCGGGGCGCTCGCGCGGCTGACCCTCCCGCGGGCCCTCCGGGCGCCGCTGTACGGGCGCTTCGCCCGGGCGTACGGCGTGAACCTCGAGGAGGCGGACCGGCCCCTCCCGGAGTACGCGAGCTTCCTCGACTTCTTCACGCGTGAGCTGAGACCGGGTCTCAGGGTTCAGGCGCCCGGGGTCCCCGGCGGGGTCAACTCGCCGGTCGACGGGCGGCTCGTGGCCGCGGGCCGCATCGAGGACGGCACGCTGATCCAGGCCAAGGGGCTCCCGTACGCCCTCGCCGAGCTCCTGGACGGCGACCCGCTCGCGCCGGCGTTCGACGGAGGGCACTACCTGACCCTCTACCTCGCGCCGAAGGACTACCACCGGATCCACGTCCCGCTCCCCGGGCGCTGCGTGGCGGCGGGGCGCGTGGAAGGGGAGCTCTGGCCGGTGAACGACGCGTCGACCGCGTTCACGCCGCGTCTCTACGTCCGGAACCGGCGGGCCTACTGGATCGCGGAGGGGTCCGGCCCCTGCGCGGGGCTCGCCGCGGCCGCCGTCCTCGTCGGCGCGACGCACGTCGGGGGCGTCGTCGTCGACGGGCGGTGGCTCTCCGGGCGGGCGCTCCCCGCGCGCGGCCGCCTCGAGGCGGGGGGGCTGCCGTGCCG